>JBAZEP010000024.1:0-22830 GCA_041653835.1 Candidatus Omnitrophota bacterium | reverse complement strand
CTTCCAGAATAAGTTCCTTTACGGTAAAGGCCCTGGAGATCGCCTCGTCTTTTATATCTACGCTAAAAGCTATCTCAAGGCGCGTAGCAAGTTCTACTCTGCCTAATGAATCTATACCAAGGTCCAGCTCTAAAGAATCCTCAAGTATTATCGGCTTTTCAATGCCGCATTGCTCCTTCAGGCATTTCAAAATTTTTATGCCGGTTTCGGATCCTATCAACAGGCTATCCTCTGTTGAAAGCTTTCCTGATACAGGAAGAGCGCCCTCTATTCCCGCGATCACTCTGGGTTCATATATCTTCTTGACCGCGTATCTTTCTAACTTACCGAACAGATTATGCGGCAGATCCTCAAGCGTGACGGTAAAACCTTTAAGCCTTTTGTAAACTGGAAGAGATTGTGAGGCATTATCAAATCTCTCTTTAAGGACAGCGCGCAGGTTCACTTCTCCGAATTCCCTGAACTTATCGAGATCCGGCTGGATGACAGCCCAAAGAACTTTCGACTTCCGTCCGCCTCCCATTCCGGAGACTGTAAAGACGCACATCTCCCTGACAGGAGCAACTTTTACATAGAACCTCTCAATCTCTTCCGGGTAAATTTTCTTCCCAAAATTCAATATGATAAAATCTTTAACTCTGGCTGTAAAGGATCCTGTCATTTATCCGCCTCCTGCCTGCCGGCAGGCAGGCAGGTTTCCAATTCAATAGAATTAGTCCCGGGCAAAACTCTCGCTTTTCTAAAACCAGGCATCTGGATATCAATCAGCGGCTCTCTCGTGAACCATTGTCCGCACCATTCGACAAGGATATTCTGCCTCTGAGGCTTTATAGAGATCTGGATGTCGCCAAAACTTGTCGGCGCGGGCCCAAACGCGATCGTTTGATTTTTCTCCAGCCAGGTCCGCGGGATCCCGGAACATAAAATCAATCCGTTGCCTTCTTCCCGTACAAAACAATTTCTTATGATCATTACCCATTCCGCAGCTGCCCAGACATGCTGTCCGTCCCCCATGCATCCGCCGCCTGTACGCGGATGTATTGACTCAGGCCATTGCCCGGTCGGTGAAGCCAGCTTAGCCACCGCTTGCATTAAACCAAGATATCTTGGATCGCCCGCCCGTAAAAGCGCCTGAGCTAAATGCAGCGTAAGGTAAGGGTTAATCCCTGAATGGGTCATATCATGAAAAAATCCGCCGTGGACTAAACAATTTTTCATTAAAAAATCAGCTGTGTCTAAAATCCTTGCGTCATTATGCTCAAAAACTCGAAGCGGATAGCCGGCAGCCAAAGACCCGATCGCTCCCGAATCCAAACGGCGATATGGAGAGGCCGGCATCGCGGGCCTTTTTAAACGAACGCCTGTCTTTTTTAAACTTTTGTTGATACTCTCCTGCAGCGCGCGTGACTCCCTTTCGAAATAAACAGACTCATCATTATCCTTGTAAGCGGCGCACAAAAAGGACGCCGCGTTTAATCCCGCGACAGCCCAAAAGTCATCCCAATAATAAAAGTCATTCGGCCCCAGATGCTCGGCGCTGAATCCGGAAGGTAACAAGCCCGAGTGGGGAGATCGCGCATTATCAGGCAAACGCTTTTTACAAATCCACTTGCCCGCTTTATTGATCGATTCTTTCCATTCTTCCGGCGGGACATTCCCCGTCAGCTCGCAATACCGGCGCATGATCCACAAGGCCTCGCCGTTAGAATCCCATTCCCCTTCCTGAGAAAGGAAATAGCCCCGGGCTGTCTGGCGGGAGCGGAAACAATCCAACGCGCGCCGGACCCGTTCCTTTAACCCGGCGCATAACAAGGCATGTAATATAAAAGCGGCGTCGCGGAACCAAAACCTGCGGTAAATATAAGGCCCGGGGTATACTTCTTTGGGAGAATGCAAAACCATGGTGCGGACAGCGATTTCGTAAAGAAACTGAAAATGCTCATCTGGAATTTGCAATTGAACAGCCCCTTGAAGGCCTTTCTTCCACGCGAGTTTAGCGGTTTCTCGATAGCCCGGATAGTTTTCTTTCTCAATTTTAGTTTTCATTAAAGGCATTGAAACGGTGATTTCTTTTGGAAGGCCGGCTTCCAGCATATATAAAGCCGCGGAGCTGGCCATGCCGACTTTACATGGGACCTCTTTTTCATTTTCTTCTTCCCCTGATAACAAGCGGCTATAAACATCGCCCCGGCAATAATCCGAAAATATGAATCGATCCGGAGGCTTATCAAAATAGACAAAATTTTCCCGATTTACCTGCCAGCCCGGTAAATCTTCAAGAAGGGTAATGTTATTTATAAAACTGATGCCTTCCGGATTATAAGGCCTGAGAGAAACAACTAACCGCGCGCTGACCGAAGCGGATCCCGCGATTTTAACCTGACAAAGAAGCGCTTCGGCTGAACCAATAACCTGCGCTTCCAATCGAAGTTTTAATTGGTCTGAGGTTGATTCTGTAACCACACAAAGATTATCATCCATAACCATCTTTTGCGATACGTTTGGGCTGCGCGACGGGAGCAATGGTTTTCCTTCTTTTGGAATAATCCAAACATCGATAGACCAGCTATCGTAATGGGGAGTAACAAGGCCGCGGGGATCTACAATAGGAAATTCCGTGCCGTCCGGAACGCCCAGGGCTGTCCAATTCCTGTGTGTGAGATTAATCTGGGTTAACGAAAAAGACCGGGGGATAAACGCTTCATTACGGGGATTGTATTGGCATTCCACCCAGTACGGCCATATCCAATCAAGGTTATGCTGGATAGCCAGACTATTGATCAAACCGCGGGCATGCAAGACAACACCTGAACGCAGCAGCTCCGTGGGGACCGCCACCTCCGAAGGCTGCATAAAATTCTGTAACTGGGAAAGGACTTTAATAGGATCTAAAAAACCCTGCTTGCGCGCGACATCTCTTACTAAAAATCTCCACGGAAACCATTTCCACCACATGAAATAAACCCCCTCTTTAAGCAGGGTCCTGAAAACCCACCATTTAAAACAAACAAAGGTAAACAAACCTGTCAGCGTCGAGGCAATGATTAAAGCCAAAAAAACAGCGCCGGGCCGGATGTTGAGAATACTTTGATTTGTTACAACATTGATCCCTAACGCTAAAAAATTAACCAGCATATATCTGCCCGCTTCAGAATATGATGGTTGCCGGTTGTATTGAAATATCCAATACTTATTAAGCAAATACGCTATAATACCCGCGCACGTAAAAGAAATCCCTTTCGCAAGGCTGAAAGGTAAAAAGTGAATTAAAACATAATAGACGCCGAAGTCTATCGCGCCCGCAAAAGTCCCCGCAATCAAAAACCGGACAATCTCTCTTTTGTCGCTCATGCCGATTTTCAAGGAAATTTCTCCTTATGACAGCCTTGCCTATTTTTACTTCCGGCCTAAACCTGAAAAACCGGCTATAGCTACAATAAACCCGCCGATCAGAAGCCAGAGCGCCTTACCCGTAGGCGCGCCTGTGAAAAAACGCGACACATCGGAACTGGCAGAATGATAAGCGTTAAACCCAAAAATTAACAACACAATTCCTATGACCAAAAGCGCGATTGACATATTTTTATCCATATATCCTCCGAATTTTACGCAGTAAAATTCGTCCCGAGCGGCTATTGTTATTTCCATGAAGCCGCGAGGGACTAATTGTTTTACTGTTTCTTGCCGATTAAAAAATAAAGCACCATGCCGACAACAGGCAGAAGAAGTATCAGGATAATCCATAATGCCTTTTTGCCTGTGTCCATGGAACTTTTTAGAGCGTCAACAATGGCGATAATGTCCAGTACCAGGACTATCAGCCCTAATATCCCTCCCATAGGTCCTCACAAATTTTGTGAAACAAAATTTGATCCCGAGCGGCAGCATCACATAATGCTGCCGCGAGGGACTATTCTGCGTGCATTATTTCTTATTCAACAAGGCGATACGGGTATTTTGTATCCCTGGTAAGACCTCCGCGAAGCGCGACATCATATCATCTAAAGATTCTAATTTATAAACCTCTATATTATCCCGGCTCAGCTTTACCGCATATCCGGTTTCCCTTTTAATGATCCTTTCAATTGTCGCGGCTTTATAATGTTTGGGATCAAATTTCACCTGTTTTATATTTTTTATATCCAGAGAACCTGTATTTGTCCCGGGCAAATAGATCGTGCCCTCAGAAAAGTCAATAGCGTAAGCGATGATACCTGGAATTATAAAAAACAATAACCCGATGCCGTCTAAAACAGCGACCCCTACATCTATCCTCCCGCCTCTTTGCCCCCTGCGTTCAGGATACATAAGGGTACCACAGCCTGCCATCTGAAAAATTAAAACAGCGCAGACTGAAATATATAACGTTTGCAATAGTTTTTTTACCATACCGTCCTCCCAAATTTTGTGAAACAAAATTTGATCCCGAGCCCGCCAAAGTTCTGTGGCGGGCGAGGGACTTTACTTTTGTACGTTCCTTACGATAAAACGCGTCAGGCCCACTAAAACTATCGCGCCTGCGAGAGCCAGCAGAAATGCGCCAACCGAACTACCGGTATATAGTCCGAGTGTCCTGGCCATCCATCCGCCAAGCATGGCTCCGACAACCCCGACTATGATGTCTCCTATGATCCCAAACCCCCGGCCTGTGGTGATAATCCCTGCCAACCACCCGATCACCCCGCCTATAAAGAAAAACCACACCCAATATCCTATAGTATTATTTTCCATGGTTCTCCCCTCCCTGCCTGCCGACAGGCAGGCTTTTTATTCCTATCAATTACTGTGTTGTAGTTGTCGTTGTCGTAGTTGTGGTTGTACCTGCAGGCGCGGGCAATACTGTATACAACGTAATGGAGCGCGCATGCCGTTTTTCATCTTTTACCACATATTCAACCTTCACCAGATCGCCCGGCTTTAGTACCAATCGCACAGGTTCCATACTTGGGCTCTGCATGACTATAATGTTATTTGGATCATAAACAAAATAGGTCAGATTGCCGGTTACCGGTCTCTCTTCCAGGGTAAATGTCCCGTATTGGGCGTCTATAGCTTTAAGCTCGCCAAAGGCTTCCTGGAAAATAGGCATAGGCATCGGTTCAGCGATAATCTTTTGGGCAACCGGATCCATCCCAAGCTCACCCTGCATATAATTGAACTCTATTGTGACATGCTGGCCTATCCGCAGATCTTCGAGTTTGAGAAATTTTTTATCTGAGGGGTCGACTACACGGGTGTCATTCTGGTTAATCTTGTACATTGTCGGGTGTTTTCTATCCTGCGACGCGTCTAATTCCAATTCCAGCTTTCCGAGCTTGACATCTACCTGCGCGATTTCTCCAGAAACCTGGATAACTCTCACATTCTCTGCTTTATCTGAAGCGGCGCGCAGAGGCACGCTGGTGACCAATAGAGCGGCTACAACCGCTATAATCACCCTCGAATAATAGCTTGTGTTCATAGAACACCTCCCTTTCTGTTCTTTAATTCCTGCATTTACCGATTAAATCGACCAACGCCTGGTCATTAAACGGTTTTTGTAAAAACCCGGCTGCCCCGGCGTTTAAAGCCTTTTCATTAAGCGCTATATTTTTATCCGCCGAAATAATAATTACCGGGCGCGCAGACCCTGATGCAAGAAGGCGCTGCAGCGTTTCCCATCCGTCCAGTCCCGGCATATGGATGTCCAGTATCAAGCAGCCGGGAACGCTATTGGGCACAACCTGGAAAAATTCTTCAGCGGAAGTAAATGTATCAACGGTAAACCCATACGTAGCCAAAAGGACGCTGAGCGCGCGGCACACTGATTCGTCGTCATCCACAATAAAAATTTGCTTAACGCTCGCTTTTTCTGTCTTCATAGTGTCATTATAGGGAGCGGCTGAAATTAAATCAATTGTACCTGGGTACAATCTTAGGATTTTACGGTCTCGTATTGTTTTTTGATTCTTAAGGATATCTTTGGCCGGAACCTGTTGAGCCATCTTCCCGGCTAACCTCTCCCTCCTGGCTAGCCTGGTTCTTGAGCCGGATATATTCTTCCTTAGTTATTCTCTTTTCCCTGTAGTCTTTGTCTATTTTTTTCATTTTATCTTCATACTCAGTCCGTGTGCCGGAAGACGCGGTAACTATACATCCGCTCAAAAATATTAACAGAAACAGTATACCTGTCAGCTTTTTCATCATAAAATCCTCCTTGTTATGATACTATTATAGAAGTATTAAAAATGTACTCAATTGTACCTGGGTATAATCTAGTAATTAAGAAGAATTAGCGATAGGAGGAAATAATGCCTGATTTTTGGGCGAAATGGATAAGTTCCGTTATAGTTTTAGCCTGTATTTTCTGCATGACCCGGCTGCGGTGAACCTTGATCGTCTGAAGGACGATCCCCAGCTTGAAGGCGATCTGTTTACTCAGCATCCCCCTGGCTATGAGCCGAAAAACTTCCAGTTCCCGCGGAGACAAGGTCTTGATACGCCGCTTTATCTTTGATATTTCTGCAAGTTCTTTAATTTGAATTTTGTTTTTTGAGATGGCTTGTGTAATGGCATTAAGCAGTTTTTTTTCAGTGAACGGCTTGGGCAAGAAATCTATCGCTCCGGCCTTCATAGCTCTCACACTCATCGGGATATCCCCATGCCCCGTGATAAAGACAATAGGGATGGTAAGTTTCCGCGCTGCCATAGCATCCTGAAGAGCGAGTCCATCTATATCAGGCATCTGGATATCCAGGACCAGGCACGACGGCAATTTAGGATGCTTAAATGCCAGGAAGTCTTCCGCGCGCATAAACGTCTCAACCTTAAACCCGTGTGATTTTAATAATAAAGACAGGGCCCTGCGCACAGAAACATCGTCATCAACAATATAGATAGTATGTCCGGGATTATTCACTTAAACATCCTTCGCGTCAATAGGAATAGTGAAATAAAAGGTCGCGCCGCTATCAGGATTGTTCTCTACATTTAATTGTCCGCCATGCAGCTTAACAATGGAACGACTGATAGACAACCCCATACCCAGACCATCTGGTTTGCTTGTAAAAAAGTGAGTGAAGAGCTTAGGTATATTTTGCGCGGGGATTCCGCAGCCGGAATCCTTTACCGCCACCATAATCGAATCCGTATCTTTACGCGATGTACGGATCAAGATTTCACGGGGATCAGAGCTGTTCTCCAAGGCATCAAAACTATTACTGATAAGATTCAGGAGGACTTGCTGCAGTTGTATCCGGTCGCCGTGAACAAGTGGAAGATTAACGCCCAGCTCAGTTTTAATGACACAACTCCTTACAGCCGCGTCAGTAGCAATAAGCATAATAGTTTCATTAATAAGGGTATTTATGTCTAACGGTTTTATTTCGGGCTCGCTTTTCTTTAAGAGTGCCCGCAATCGCTGGATTACCTCAGCCGCCCGCTTGTCATCATTAACGATGTACGAAAGGATCTTCTGCGTTTCTGGTTCCCTGTCTGAGAGCATGCGTTGGGCAGCCTGGGCATAAGAAAGGATAGCCGTAAGAGGCTGGCTGATCTCATGGGCTAAGGACGAGACAAATTCCGCGAGTTTTCCTACACGCGTGACATGCAAAAGCTCCCCGCGCTGTTCATTGATCTCCAACTCCTTCTCCCGTATTAAGGTAATATCTGTCTGGATCCCTATATAATGGGTGGTGGTACCACCCGGACCACTTACCGGCGCGATGCGCAATAAATTCCAGTATTTTTTACCATTCTTCTGAAAACTAAGCATTTCCCCATTAAAAGATTTACCCCGATGTATCGTTTGTTTTGCTTCCTCAATAACACGAAGATCGGCATCAGATTTATACAGTAAGAAATAACTTCGGCCTATGATTTCCTTTTTTGTATAGCCGGACATATCCCGAAAAGATTGGTTGGCGTATATAATAGGAAAATCCGGATTTTTGGCATCTATAATAAAAATACCGTCCGCGGTAGATTCCATCGCTTTAATACACAGGTGGATCTGCTCTTCTGACCTTACCTGCTGCTCTCCCTTATTCCTTAATTGCCCATTTTTGATCTTGAGCTCATCGGCTTGATGCTGGACTAATCCCTCAAGACGCACACGCTCCCCGTTTCGGGCATTATTTCCCGTAAACATTTTCCGGGATTTTCTTTTAAGCCTGGGTTTCTTTTTCTTCATCATCTTGTTTATTTAAGCTCCCTGAGGATACACACATCTTATAATGTATTTTACTACACCCAAAAAAACCATTCAATAAATTTTTATAGGAATAAAAAGATGCTGGGATATATCCAAGGTGTAACAAGAGAATCTCTATATGAAGTTTTTCTTTAACATCTTATATCTTTTCAATACGTATCCGCGGTAAACATGTTGGGAAGCGTTGCTGCAAAAATTCCAGAAGCTTTTCCCTGACTTCACAGCGCAGTTCCCACGCGGCAGAAGAATCCTCCGCGCTCATTAGCGCCCGCAGTTCAACTGTTTTCTCGGTTGCATTGGTAACCTGCAGTACATTGACTTTCTTATCCCACCTTGGGCTATTTTCCAGGATACGCGTTAATTCATTGCGGACTTCTTTCACGGGTACAGTGTAATCGGCATAGATAAAGACTGTCCCTAATAAATCTGCCGAAGTCCGCGTCCAATTCTGGAACGGCTTCTCAAGAAAATATGCTATCGGTACCACCAAACGCCTAAGGTCCCATATACGCACCACCGCAAAAGTAAGGGTAATTTCCTCTATCCTGCCCCATTCACCTTCAATAATTACCACATCATCCAGCCGTATTGGCTGGGAGATGGCTATTTGTATGCCTGCGATAAGGTTCCCCAGTGTTTTTTGCGCGGCAAAACCGATAACTATCCCGACAATTCCCGCCGAAGCCAATATGCTTACCCCTATATGCCTGATTTCTGAGAAGCTCATCAGAATAAAGGAAACGGTCAATAAAACTATGACTATTCCTATGATATTTGCGATCATGCGCATTTGTGTATGCATACCGCGGGCGCGCATATTATCCCGGACCTTGATATCATAACGGTTCAAAAACGCGTCGCGAAAAATATAGACGATTTTTATGGAAGTCCAGCCAAACAACGCTATAAGCAGTATCTGGATAAAATGGCTGGTAAAACCGAGCGCCTCCCCAGGCAAACGCAATAGAGGCATGGCTCCTGCGATACACAAAGCAGGTATCAGAAAACGCAACGGGCTTTTGAGAGGCGCCAGGTTAACCTTGAGCTGTTTTAAGAAAATAGCGCCCCGCTTTTTAATTAAGGCCGCGGCAAAAAAATAAATAATCCACCCGGCCGCGATGCTGGAACCTATTAAAATACCAGAAAAAAGATAATCGCTCATGATATTAACTCCTTCCTTTGAAAATAACTATGCCCTGATGGCCTGCCCGGCTTATATTATAGCAAGCCTTGCCAGAAGATACGATGTAGTAGACTCGGCGCCCTGGTTGAGATTGATATATCCTTCTCCTACGCCGTCATAACATCCGCCTGTGGTCCTGTCGCAGACAACCTGCTTAAGGCTGTTATCTCCTAAAAACCAGTTAAAAGCTTTATGCATAAGCTTTTTATAAAAATCCTTTCCGGTTATTGAATATGCCGTGGCAAGAGCGCAGACCATCGCCGACACATCTTCCGGTTGTTGATCAAAATACCGGCGTTTCCCATCCTTATGATGCCAGCCATCCTGGCCTATTGGCGCGTATATGCCGCTGATAAAAGTCTGGCCTATCAGAAAATCCAATGTCTTGATGCCTATATCCAGGTATTCCCTGTTGCCTGTGTGCTCATGCCCCAGAATTAGGGCCTCCGGCAAAACAGCGTTTGAGTAAGTCAGGTAATTTTCAAACCACTGCCATTCCCCGGAAGACGCGCCCCGGTAAAGCGATACCAGCCTGTCACAGTGGGCGGCTAACAACTCCTTTAAGTCCCTGCCTTCTATCTCCTGTATCTTTTTTAAAAGGATACTCAACCCTTTCGCGCAAAAAGCGGTTGACCGGGGGGATTCAGGCATCTTATATTTTTCTATCCTTTTCTTTAACAGGGACAGGGCTTTATTCCTTGCGCTGTCCGGCAAGGCATCGGCTGCGGCGGCAACCGTCAATGCCCAAAAAGCCCGGCCATTAGCGTCATCAAGATTGTCTTTTTTATTAAGCTCTACATCTATTGACCTGTCAGGCTTTACATAATTAAGAAACACGCGATCCTCGCCTAAAACAAACTCGATGAAGCGTAAATATACCTCTATGCGCTTAAGCAGTTCGCTTTTCTGCTTATCGGGATAAACCGCCTTGATCATCCCCCCTAGTTTGCCATAGTATAAACACGCGACTATCAGGGCGCGCGCATTATCATCGAGCGTATAACCTGATGAGATATCCGGTAAGGACAGCCTGGCGAACTGCATGACCCCAAAGTCATCTGTCAGGCGAAAAATATGACCAAGGTTAACGCGGGGGATTTTCTTGCGCTCGCTCACCTCCGCGACATCTCTGGAATATTTTGAGAATAATTTTGAATACTCAAGGGCGACATTTTCCCATATCATATTGCGGGTCCTGAAATACGCGTTTTTTCCGAGCTGCTCTCTTAAGGGAGGGTCTTTCAGAAGCCTAATAATGGCTTCGGCGTAAGAACAGTGGTCCCTGAAATTAACCAATATCCCCGTTTCCGAGGTAACAAGCTCTCTGGCTTGCGCGAAAGGAGTGGAAACTACCGGCCTTCCCGAACCCAGTGCATAAGAAAGCGTACCTGAAACAGCCTGATTAGGGTCAAGAGACGTCGAGATGTAGATGTCCGTGGCCTTTAAAAAATGGAGAAGTTTGTCCACGGAAGCATACTCATTATAAAAATTCACGTGGGAAGAAAGCCTGAGATCGTGGACCTTTTGGATAAGGAGATTACGATAGTCTTCCCCTTCTTCTTTTAAGACATTCGGATGGGTAACTCCTAAAACTATATATAAAATATCAGGGTAGGCATCGACAACCTTGGGCAGCGCCTCTATTACATATTCAATGCCTTTGCCTCTGCTTAGCAATCCGAATGTCAAAAGGATTGTCTTCTTTGAAAAGCCTAAAGCGGATTTAGGTTTTGCGCTGGAGATGTAGGGCGTAGGATGGGTGCCGTGGGGGATCGTTGAAATTTTTTCCTCAGCTATACCGTATTCGCGGATAAGGATATCTCTTGAAAGGCTGGTCATCGCCACTAGTCCGCTCGCTTTTTCGGCTATCGAGCGGACTATGGCTTTAAGCTCATCCTCGGGCGAAGGCAAAATGCTGTGGAAGGTCACAACTGAAGGTTTCTTGAGCGCCTCCAGGAAAGAAATGACATAGGAACCATATTTGCCCGCGAAGATGCCGAATTCATGCTGGACATTGACCAGCTTGACCTTGTCCATTCCGTTGATAGCCTTAGCGGTCTCGATGTATTCCCGCTCGGAATATTGGTTTATTTGAAAAATAACTTTTTTTGGATAGTTGTAACGCGATACATCGTCAATATTAACCGCGGCCACCCTTGACTCGATGGCAGGTTCAAGCAGTTCATCCATCGCGGCGGTAAGGTCCGCGGTAAAGGTGGCTATGCCGCACTCCCTGGGAGGAAACGTCGATACATATACGATTTTGATAGCTTCTTTCATCTACGTACCCTGTTTCTTTTTAGCTCCTTCATCATTGCCGCCATATCCACGGATTTAGCCGCGATACGTTTGTCTGCCGCGCCGTAATAAATATATAACCTGCCGTCTTTTATCACGGTACCCGTAGGAAAGACCACATTGTTCACATCGCCTTTTTTCTCCCACTGCTGGCTCGGAGAAAACAACGGTTTCTTCATGCGCGCTATTACTTTTGTAGGGTCTTTCAGGTCCAGTAAGGCGGCTGCGGCGCGGTAAATCCTTCCCGTGTGGGAATCCTCAACCGCGTGATAAATCAAAAGCCAGCCGTCCTCTGTCTCGATAGGCGGGCATCCGCCGCCGATATTACGGCTCTCAAACCTGTGCTCGGGATCAAGTATCACATACCTGCCCATGTCCTTAAAATAAGCCCTCCAATAGTCATCGGTGAGGTCTTTAAAATCATCAAAATATATCACCTGTATCCCGGGCAGCACCCTGTGGATAAGGGCGAATTTGTTATTTATTTTTTTAGGGAAGATAAACGCGTCCTTTTCCCACAGCAGGATATCTCCTCCCTGCCGGTCTTTTATATATGACTCGAAGAAAAAATACTTCTCCCTGATCCTTATGGGTGAACTGCCAAAAAGGCTCCCTGCCTCAGCGTAGGTAAAGCGCGGCGAGATAATACCGTGTTTTTCAAAATTTATAAGGTCGGTGCTGGTGGCATAAGCAAAGAGGGCATTAGTGCCGTCATAAACCGTATAAAAAAGGTAGTAGATACCGTCGAGAAATACGATGCGCGGGTCCTCCACCCCTTTTCTTTCGTAATCATGCTCGGGGAAAAGAACAGGATGGTCAAGCCTCTTTATGACCTTATTATCCACTAACTGGCAGTAACCTATCGAAGAAACCATGTCGCCCTGCCTTACGCCCCTGTAAAACATGTGGGTCACGCCGTTTATCTCGACGCAGGCGGGATTTAAGACCGCCTGGTTATCAAACGCATTGCTTGAACTCTCAAGTATTATGCCTTCTCTTTTGACTTTGATCATTTGGCCTCTTTCCCTCGCGCTTGTATTATATACTAAATACGATATCCCATTAACAGGGACACTTTACCACATGGCAACCACGCCTGAGAAACTAAACCCTGATTAGTAATGTTAATCAGGGTTTAGTTCGTATCTCCACCTGGATTTTCACAAAAACTGGCTGCGCTAAGCTGTGTAAGCTATAAATCTATCTCTTAACGCAACCAAGCCTATTATATAGAACATAACGCCGAATATCAAACAAAAAATGCCTACTGGCGGTTATCTTTTGTTTGATGCCGCAAAGACTTTTGCGGCGCAAGGAAATTTGGAGAATCAGAGATAAAGTTCAGGCTAAAATTGTCCTTTGTGGCACCAATGTATAAAAGATTATAGGATATCCGTCCTGGATTTATCTTTTAAACTACAACCCTAATCGAATAGCTTTTGAGGGAATTTTTCTAGTAGGCGAAAATCCGACCGACTCACTCCAGCTATTAATCAATTCAATAATATCCTTGTTAGCTTGTTCTTTTGAATAATCCATAGGCCTGATTTCATCTAATCTTTCTGAGATAGATTTTACTATACGTTTAAAATCTCTAAAATCTTTTGTAGGTAAGTACCTTATCATTCTATTTAACTTCTCGAACATATAAGCCATTTGTGTAGCAAGCTGATCGCTGTGAGGAAATTGCTCTACATCAATATATTTCCATACAGCATCTTGTTCATTAATAACGAATTGACTAAAACCTAAATCCCATAAAACAATGCCTAAATCAAAATATCCCTCTTCAATAGAAGCAATAAGATTGCTAACAACTGCAATCTTTTGTAGATCATCCATTTCTTTAAGACTTTTTGGTGCCTGATTCCCTTTTATGTATTCGTAGATTTGATAATAAATAATGAAATCTTTATGCTCTATTTTTCCGATTTTAAAAAATTTGGGGAAATGCCTATGACTCTTCTCTGTATTGACTATAATATTTTCTGGAGAATCTCCTGCAAAACCACCTAATGTAGAAAAATAACATTTTAAAACAACTTCTTTATTATTTTTATCGAGGCATCTCAGATGAATAGAAATTCGATATCCAACATCATCATAATATTCATCTTCGTATTCAACCTTTACGCTTTTTGTTGAAAGAACATCATTTGGTATTAAATTATTGCTTTTTAATATCAAATTAATGATTGGTTCTATATCCGGCAACAAGTCTCTAATTCTACGCGGTATTTCAGCACCCCTTAATGAATCGGCCTTTCTTACCAATTCAGCAAGTCTACCAAAACGACCATAAGTATCTGCCTGTCCGCTTGGAACTCTTAAGGTTTCTTTATATACAGGCAATGAATAAAGACTTCCAACGTAAGAAAAAAACAGGAGACCTGTAACTATTAGCGCTAAATTTAATTTTAAGCCTTTTTTAAACATCTTCATTACCCACCCAAAAAAATAGCCTTTCCTTCTATTAAGGCTATATGGTTTAAATATGTGTTCTTTATATATAAGTATGCCCTATAAAAGCTTATTTTCAAATAAATCTACAGGGTCAAATCTTGCTTTGCAAATATGGCTGCCCCCTGTGGATTCGAACCACAATCAACTGGTCCAGAGCCAGCCGTGCTACCGTTGCACTAGAGGGCAGTGATTTATTTCGGCCTGCGTGCTCTTATTTCGTTTTCTATGTACATCTTCAGCCGTTTCTGGTCGATTTGGCTGATGTTTTTGAAAACCACTCCTATCTCGAAAGTCTTTGAATCTTCTTCGCCTATCTTTTTTATCCAGGCGACCTCTCCTTTGGCGGATAAAGGCATTGAATCAAAAGGTACCTCAAGCTGGATATCTAATTTAGTACCCTTCATTAGGCGCTCATAAACTATAAACCGCGCCCCGCCCTCACTGATATCCTTGCCCACGATCTGGTCCTGTGTAAGGGGCTCTTCCAGGGTCTTGTATTTGATCACGACAGGCCATTCTATCCTTACGAACTTTCTACTTTCTTCCATAATCCGCCTCTAAAGCCTTTTCCAGCCTTTTTATTACCTTATCCTTGCCCAGAAGGGCCAGGACTTCGAATACACCGGCTGAAACAGCCTTGCCCGTTACCGCTACCCTCAAAGGATGTATAAGCTCGGAACTCTCTATCTTGAGCTCTCCTACCAAGGCCCTGGATTCTTTTTCTATATTTTCGGGCGTAAACAGATCTATGGCCTCGAGCCTTTTTTGGGTCATCCTTAGTATATCCGAAACCTTGTCGTTTTTCAAAAACTTTTCCACGGCCTCTTCGTTATATTTCACGTCTTCCGACATAAATATGTCCAATTCTTCTTTGAATTCAACAAGGGTCTTTATCCTGTGATGATAAAGTTCCGCGAATTTCCTGAACCATGCTTCATCGCAGTCTATTTTAACAAAATCTCTGCATACCTTCACAAATTCGTCGAGGGAAAGTTTTCTTATATGCTCGCCGTTGAGCCATCTTAATTTGTCCTGGTTAAATTCAGCGCCTGTTTTATTTATGCGTTTCAAACTGAACCTTTTCACGATCTCGTCCACGCTCATGAATTCTTTGTTATCGCCGGGCGCCCACCCTAATAACGAGAGATAGTTTACCAGCGCCTGGGGCAGATAGCCCATCTTGCGGTAATCGGTTATTGAGACCGCGCCAAAACGCTTGGATAGCGGCGCCTTGTCAGGCCCGAGTATCAGAGGTATATGCGCGAATTTCGGGGGTTTCACGCCGAGCGCGTTATAAAGCGCGGCTTGTTTATTGGTGTTAGATATATGGTCGTCTCCCCTGATCACATGTGTTACCTTCATTTCCATGTCGTCTATGACGCACGCGAAATTATACGCCGGGCTTCCGTCCGATTTCATCAGCACCAGGTCGTCTATGAGGGTGTTATCGACTTCTATCTCGCCGTGCACCAGGTCGTATATCTTTATTTTCTCGTCCGGTATTTTAAAGATTGTCGCTTCGCCGTCTTTATAAGCCAGCCCTTCTTCGAGCAATTTCTGCGCGTACGATCTATAAAGATCGAATCTCTTTGTCTGGAAATACGGGCCTTCGTCCCATTTCAGGCCGAGCCATTCAAGGTCCTCCAGGATCTCTTTCATATAGACATCACTGGAACGTTTCTGGTCGGTGTCTTCTATCCTCAATATGAACACGCCCTGCTGGGACCTGGCATACAGCCAATTGAATAAAGCCGTCCTTACGCTTCCTATATGCAGATACCCTGTCGGGCTCGGCGCGAATCTAACGCGAACCATATTCAAAACCCTTTCTTATAGCCTTTTCATTGATAGGGAGCAGGCTGTGATAGGCGCTTGAAACAATATCCTTGAGCCCGTTTATCAACGATTCCACGTCAATGATCTTTCTTCTTCCCACCAATGCCCCCAATGCCGCCATATTGCCTATCCTGTAATCGCCCGCTTCCGTAGCGAGCGCCGTAACCGGGATATTCAGGACCTCTATGTCTTTTCTCTCCGCTTCCGTGTCTGCGATGGATTTGTTGACGATAAGGAGGCCGTTTGTTTTTACTTTAGCTTCATATTTCCGGAGAGACGGGCCGTTCATCGCGACGCATATCGTGGGTTCTTTGACCATAGGCGACGCGATGGGTTCGTCCGAGATGACCACCATGGAATGCGCTGTGCCGCCCCTTACCTCCGCGCCGTAAGAAGGTATCCATGTAACATATTTACCTTCATTCATAGCCGCGTAAGCAATAGCCTTGCCCATGAACATAATGCCCTGGCCACCGAAACCTGAGAAAATTATTTCTTCCTTCACGTTATATCCTTGAATATTTTTATAGGGTATTCTTTTGCCAGTTCTCCCCCGACCCATTTTACCGCGTCCTGCGGGGAAAGCCCCATATACGTAGGGCACGGCGAAAGCACTTCTACGATCGAAAAACCCATGCCTTTTACCTGGTTCTCGAACGCTTTTTTTATCGCCTTCCCCGCCTTTATAACAGCCTGCGGAGAGTGGATGGAAACCCTCTCCGCGTAGACAACGCCCGGCAGTACCGATAATAGTTCGCATACCTTTAAAGGAAAGCCGTGCATTTTCTGTTCCCTGCCCGCGGATGTGGTCGCGGTCTTTTGTTTTAAAACAGTGGTCGGCGCCATTTGCCCGCCGGTCATGCCGTATACCGTATTATTAACGAATATGATCGTTATATTCTCGCCCCTGTTTGCCGCATGTATTATCTCGGCTGTGCCTATGGCGCCAAGGTCTCCATCACCCTGATATCCGAATACTATCCTGTCAGGCAAAGAACGTTTTATGCCGGTAGCGACCGCCGGGACCCTGCCATGCGCCGCTTCTGTCACGTCGAAATTCCAGTAATCATACGCTATGACGGCGCAGCCTACAGGCGCTATGCCTATGAGTTTCTCCCGTATCCCCAGGCTGTCCACTGTCTCGCATATGATCCTGTGTACGATACCATGCCCGCATCCGGGGCAATAATGGGTGATCGCGTCTTTCATGCTTTCCGGTTTTTCAAAAATATTATCCATTAATCCTGCCTATCTCTTTTATTATCTCTTCTTCGCCCGGGATCTCCCCGCCTGCGCGGCCGTAAAAATGTACCGGCCTCGCGCAATCTATCGCCAGTTTAACGTCTTCTACCATCTGGCCCGCGCTCATCTCCACCACCAGGAATGATTTGACCTTTTTCGATAATTCTTTGAATGCCTTTTCCGGGAAAGGCCACAGGGTCAACGGCCTTGCCATGCCTATTTTTTTGCCTTTTTTCCTGAGACTTTCCACAACACTCCTGGCGATCCTGCTTGGCGTACCGTAAGCGACCAGCATTATTTCGCTGTCATCGCCATACAGGACTTCGCACCGCTGTTCTTTATCCTTTATCTCTTTATATTTTTCCTGTAATTTTAAATTGAATTGTTCCAGGGCCCCGTCGCTTAAAAAAAGCGACTTTATGATTCTCGGCTCCCTGCCTTTACATCCATCCAATATCCAATCCTTTTTTGCACTATGCGTGCGCCCTGCGCCCTGCGAAAATTCCACCGGCTCCATCATCTGGCCCAATATACCGTCCCCGAGTATCATGACAGGTGTCCTGTATTTATCCGCGAGATCGAATGAAAGTGTTGTCAGGTCAACCATTTCCTGGCAGGACGCCGGGGCAACAACTATTGAATGATAATCGCCGTGGCCGCCGCCTTTTGTAGCCTGGAAATAATCGCTCTGGCTTGGCCCGATACCGCCCAATCCAGGCCCGCCCCTCATAATATTTACTATAACAGCCGGGATCTCGCACGCCGCGAGATAGGATATGCCTTCCTGCTTCAGGCTGATACCCGGACTGGACGAGGACGTCATTGCCCTTGTTCCTGTCAGGGACGCGCCAAATACCATGTTTACCGCGGATATCTCACTCTCGGATTGTATAAAAACGCCCCCTGCTTCAGGCATGTGTTTCGACATGTAAGCGGGTATTTCATTCTGGGGCGTAATGGGATATCCGGCGTAAAACCTGCATCCCGCCCTTATCGCCGCTTCAGCCAATGCCTCATTACCGCACATTAAAACTCTTTTTGCCATTTCATCCTGCCATTTTAACCTGTCCCACCTGTCAGGTGGGACAGGTTTATTTATAAATTCCTATACACATATCAGGGCATATTATCGCGCAAAAGGAACACCCCGAGCATCCTTCTTTTTCTAAAATTTCAACCGGGTAAGCGCCTTTTTTATTAAGCGTCCTGGATTGTTTTATATGGCCTTTCGGGCAATATAAAACACAAAGCCCGCAGCCTTTGCATTTTTCGCGGTCGATCTTTATCTTTGCCATTCTTTTTTTATAGCTTCCGCTATCTTTCTGGAAGATAGGCCGTACTTATCCAACAGCTCCAGCCTGTCTCCGTGCTCTATAAACCTGTCCGGCAACGCTATATTTTTAATTATAGTGTTTTTTCTGACTTTATCAATCATTAATTCCAGAAGAGCGCCGCCAAACCCGCCTGCCAGGACACCTTCTTCTATGGTAAACAGTTTGCCTGTTTTTAAAAAAGACTTTGTTATAAGATCCGTGTCTATCGGCTTAATGAACCTCGCGTTTATGACTTCGCAGTCTATGCCTTCGTCCATTAAAAGAGACGCTGCCTCAAGCGCGACATTTGACATATAACCTATACTAACCACTGTAGCATCTTTGCCTTCTTTTAATAATTCGGCTTTACCGAATTCTATCGGGGTTACAGGGGACAGGCATGCCTGTCCCCTGCATTGATAACTTGCTCCGCGGGGATACCTTATCGCCACAGGGCCTTTATCGTAAGATACTGCCCATTCAAGCATGGCATCCAGCTCTTCTTCCTTCCCGGGCGCCATGAAAATAATATTAGGTAAATGTCTTAGATAAGCTATATCGAACGCGCCGTGATGCGTGGGCCCGTCTTCTCCCACAAGCCCTGCCCTGTCCAGCATTAATATTACGTTCAGGTTCTGCAGGCATATGTCATGAAGTATCTGGTCATAAGAACGCTGTAAAAAAGTGGAGTATATCGCTGTTATTGGCTTGAAACCCGCTTTTGCCAGCCCCGCGCTAAAACCAACCGCATGCTGTTCAGCCATACCCACATCAAAAAATCTGTCCGGGAAAAGCGACGCGAATCTGTCAAGCCCCGTGCCTTCCTTCATGGCGGCTGTTACGGCTATTATTTTTTTATTGTGCTTTGCCAATTCCGCTATTTTATCGCCGAATGCCCTGGTAAAACTTTTCCCGGAAGGAATCTTCTCTCCCGTATCCACATTAAAAGAGGATATGCCGTGGAATTTTTCAGGCCCTTTTTCCGCGTAGCTGTAACCTTTTCCTTTTTTCGTGACCACATGGAGCAGGATAGGCCCGTCAAGGGTTATGATATTCTTAAGGGTTTTTATGATCGTACTCACGTCGTTCCCGTCTATGGGCCCGAAATACCTGAATCCCAGTTCCTCGAATATCATGCCAGGTACAAGCAGATTTTTAAGGCCTTCTTCCAGCCTTTTAGCCGAACGCATGACCCTAAAACCGAAACGCGGTACCCTGGAAAGCAGGTTCTCGACATCTTTTCTTATCCTGTTATACGCCGGAGCGGTAATAATCCTGTTCAGGTATTTGCTCAAACCTCCTACGCTCCTGGATATGCTCATCTCGTTATCGTTTAATATAACAAGCATATTTTTATGAAGATGCCCCCCGTGATTCAGCGCCTCTAACGCCATGCCTCCGCCAAGAGACGCGTCGCCTATGACAGCCGCGACCTTGTAATTTTTCCCTTCCAGGTCTCTTGCCGCGGCTATGCCCAGGGCAGTAGAAATAGATGTTGACCCGTGGCCTGTCGTGAATACGTCGTACTCGCTCTCGTATTTATTGGGAAACCCGCTCAATCCGCCTGCTTTACGTAAAGTCGGGAATTTATCTTTTCTTCCAGTCAATATCTTATGCGCGTACGCCTGGTGCCCCACATCCCAGATAATAATATCTTCGGGCGCGTTCAGGCAATAGTGAATTCCTATTATAAGTTCTACCGCGCCAAGGCTCGACGCCAGATGCCCGCCAGAACAAGCCACGCAGTTTATTATGACTTCCCGTATCTCCTGCGCCAAAACAGGCAGTTTATCCACGCTCAGTTTCTTCAAATCATCCGGGCTATTTATATTATCCAATAATCTCTCTATCATATTCACGCCTTTAAATAAAGCCTAAGGTAAGATTTTTGACATTGTCAAAAATCTTACCTTAGCGAAGAAATTAAACTTGCAAGTCCTAATAACGTAGTTCCTTTTTTACCAAAAATCTTTAGGTGGCTTTTCGCTCTTTTTGCTAAAAACTCCGCCCGCTTTTTTGTCTGGCCGGCGCCATAAAGCTTCGCGTATCCATCTTCATCTTTTAAATCATCCAGGAGCTGGAAAGTAAGGCCTATATCCCTTCCAAAATTACCAAGGGCGCTTATCTTTTTGGCGCCCGCGCCCCTGATAATGCCTCCGCATTTCGCCGCAACTTCAAAAAGTACCGCGGTCTTATTAAGATTTATATACTCGATATCTCCACCTGTTATATCCGCTACCTGGCCGCCTATTATACCGCGGGTGCCTATCGCCTTTGATACCTCTTTTATCGAGTCTATATTACTGGATCCCGCCATTATCTGGAACGCCAGGGTAAGCAGGCCGTCTCCGGCAAGAAGCGCTATATCATCACCGAATTTCCTGTGGCATGTCTTTTTGCCGCGCCTGAAATCATCATTATCCATGCACGGCAGGTCGTCGTGAACAAGGGTATAAGAATGTATCAATTCTATAGCGGATGCAACAGGTATTATAGAATTACCTTTTCCTCCGCATGCCTCAAAAGCGGCAACGCTGAATATAGGCCTTATTCTTTTGCCTCCAGGGAATACGGAATATCTCATTGCCCTGTGTATGACCTGGGGCTTAAGAGAAGTGGAAGGAAGATATTTATCCAAAGCTTTATCTATTAGCTTTCTTTTGATTGTTATATATTTATTTATATCAATCATTCTTTGAAAGGCTCTGTGCTGATTTTCCCGTCTTTTTTGATCAGGACTTCCACTTTGCGCTTAGTCTCATCCAGCCTTTTCCTGCACGCCTGGATAAGCTTCACGCCCTCTTCATATCTTTTTAACGACTCTTCGAGCGCCATATCCCCGCTTTCAAGATCACTTACGATCTCTTCCAGTTTCTTCATCATCTCCTCGAATTTCAATTCTTTCGCCATGTCTATCCTCCTTCTATGTCCTAATGTCACATTTAAGACAGTGTCTTAAATGTGACATTAGGTTAGAGTTTGCTTATAAAACTGCCTTTGGAAACCCGGGTCTCTATCAAATCGCCTTTTTTGAGCTTAGAAGAGTCCTTTATTATTTTCCTGTCCGGGAGTTTAAAACTTATGCTGTATCCCCTGTCCAGTATGCCTGTAGGGCTTAATATCTGTAATTTTTCCAGGAGTAATTTAAATTCGCCCTGTTTCAACTCTATATAATGTTTGAATCTGAGCGACATGTTATTCTCGATCTCATCCAGCCTTTGTTCGTATTCCTCTATAACAGCCGCGGGAAAATCTTTTATCTTCTTTTCTATCTCATCGAGCCTGTCTACTAACTCGCTTTTTTTCGCTATCACTATCTCCGCGGCTACCGAAGGCGTAGGCGCCCTCATGTCCGCCACAAAGTCGCTTATGGTCCAGTCTATCTCATGGCCCACGGCGCTTATGACAGGTATCTTCGAGTCATATATAGCCCTTGCCGTTATTTCCTCGTTAAAAGCCCAGAGGTCTTCCAGGCTCCCTCCGCCCCTGCCTATTATCATCACATCCACATTTGCCAGTTTATTGAATTCCCGTATCGCGGCGGCTATTTCCGCTCCCGCGCCCTCGCCCTGGACTTTTACAGGATTTATAACCACTTCAACATTGGAAAATCTCTTGTTCAGAACATGTAATATATCCCTTATGGCCGCGCCTGTGGTCGAGGTAACTATGCCTATCCTTTCGGGAAGCATCGGTATCTCTTTTTTATGAGCTTCGTCGAAAAGGCCTTCTTTGAAAAGCTTTTCTTTGAGCTGTTCGAACGCCAGTTGCAGCGCGCCCACGCCTTTCGGCTCTATCTTTGAGACGTAGAGCTGGTACACGCCTCTTTTCTCATATATGCTTATCCTGCCGCGGCACAAAACCTGCATGCCGTCTTTCATCTCAAACTTTATGTTTTCGTTATCTCCCCTGAAGAATACGCATTTAAGCTCGCTTTTTTCGTCCTTTAACGTAAAATAAAAATGACCCGAAGAGGGCCTGTCAAAGTTCGATATCTCGCCTTCGATCCATATATTGCGGAATGAATCCTCCAGCACGATCTTTATGCTCGATGTCAGCTGGCTTACCGTATAAATGTATTTCCCGCTATTTTCCATATTAACGATAATTTTCCGCTTTTTCTTTCACTCTCTCTATTGAAAGGGCCTTGCCGCTCTCGTCATCTATATTGACCATGGCGCCCTGTAATTCCACGTCCTTGTCCGCTACCTCGAATTTTTTCGGCATAAGCGTTATGAAATGTTCCACGATCGCGTCATGGCGCCTGCCTATCACGGAATCCTGCGGCCCGGTCATACCCAGGT
>JBAZEP010000023.1:0-23764 GCA_041653835.1 Candidatus Omnitrophota bacterium | reverse complement strand
GATACGGATACTTCAGTCCAGCCCGAAGAGACATTGCCTGTCGTAGAATAAACAGATGTGGCTGAACCTGATTTATAGAACGTCGCGTCCACTTTGTTATCCGCGGCACTGGCTGTCTGGGTAACAAAACCTAATTTTATAGCATTAGCTGCCGCCCAGCTTGAAAAATCAGGAGGCAGGACATATCTTACGACTATCGTGTAATCCTGCAGTACCGTGGACTGGGAAGTCCACTCGTAATAATTCCTCCAGTTCGCGTCTTCCGTATTTTTCAAGGCAAGAGTCCCGCTGTCTCCGTACAATGACGCATTCGGATATTCAGGGGTTATAAGCGCCTGGCCCGCGCTCCAGTTGATATACGCCATGGAAACGGAATCATTCGGAAGAGTTACCGAGCCGTTAGCGGCAAGGTTTGTGAATGAACCCGCGGCTCTCGTAGTCGCGCCTATAGCGGTATTATTGATAGTGCCGCCGCTTATGGTTAAAGCGTCCACTACTTCATTATCCGCCCATGGGTTAGCTGTATTCACCCAGTTGGCTGATATGGTTTCAGCGGCGTTTATATGCGCTACATTGGCCCCATCCGAAAGGTTCGTAGTGGCTATCTGCGAACCTCCTATCCTGAAATTAGCGCTCGGTATATCTAAGTTCACAACATCCGCGTTAGCCGCCTGCTGGCCTAAGGTAATCGTACGTGATGCCGCGGCATTACCTTTTATGGTTAAATTCTGCGGCAGGCTGGAAGCGACTACTTCATTCGTCAGGATAGAGCTGGCTGAATTCACAAGGTACGTTGCGGTAACATCCCCTCCCAGAGGAATATAGGTAGTACCATCATTCGACACTTCCCACGCGTCACTCGCCTCATTCCACCTTACACTCCTATCCACGCCGGCGGCCGTGCCCCTGTTCACTGTTATCATGGCATTCAACACAGGGGAATCCGTGACATTGGCGTTTAAAACCATTTCATTATCTTCGACAAGGACCTCCTGTACATTTAAAATAACCTGATCGCCTTCTACCTGCAGGTTGCCGCCTACAAACAGCGTACCGTCCATATTTAAACTGCCGTCCGCGGCCATTGTAATACCTGAAGAACCATATCCGCCTCCGACCTTTAATTCACCTGTGGTGTTCAAATTATTTAATGTCGATGTATCCCCTATGCTCTGACTGTTGATAGTGCCGGCTGTTGTTAAATTACCCGTATTAGTTATCGACATCTTCGTGGCGCCGCCGATATTGAAATCTATCTCGGATACAGGGCCCGTGCCTGAAAGAGTATGGACTATTGCCGCGTCATAGTTAGCGGAAGTAGTCGCGCCGCCCGCGGGATTCGAATCGTAAGCGCCCCTTAAATATAAAGTCGGGGAACTTACCGCTAATCCGTCGCCCGCTGCCTGAGATGCCAGGATAACCGTATCCGCGTTATTATCTCCCATCACGACATTGCCCGTAAAATTCATCGCGCCTGCTTTTGTCTGGGCGCCGCTTGAGGTATCCAGGTAATATGCCCCTGTCTGGCCATCCAGGAAATCAGAGTCGAGGTTTGTGATCTTGGTGCTGGCCGCGAAATTAAAATCATTCGCCGCGTTCACTTCGCCCGCGCCGTCGTTTATATACGCGGCGTCGTGGTTATGGCCGGAAGATGACGCCCCCACATCCGTGTAATTCAGACCGTGCGCGTTATCCGCCGTGACAGTCCCTGAGCCTATAGCCTGCATGTGCTGAACCAGGGAATACGAAACACCCGTGGAGTAAGATGCGGTCGTATTGGAAACAGCCGCGCTTGTACCCAGGGTTACCGCGCCTGTGGTCGCGGAAACTGTTACGCCCCCGCCGCTCGCGACACTGTTCACAAATGTAGGCTTGGAAGTAACGCTGTTGAACGGTATAGTTCCTATTGTGATAGCGCCGGTCCTGTCTATTTTAAACTTATCCGCCGGCGTAGCCGCGTCATCCGTGACATACATGATGTTAGCCGTAGTGGCCGCGTCATTTATCCTGCCCTTAATCAGGTTACCGCTCGTCAATGCCTCGCCTTTTACTGTCAAAGCGTCCGTAGCGGTACTGGCGGCGTTGACCGTGGTATCGTTTGAGAATGTCCACGCGCCCGTAACTGCTTCATTCTGCGCCAAAGCGGCATACTGCGTATGGTCATCCGCGCCCAAATCTCCCAATGCCCCGTGGTCTATATTGGCCGGGACTATTGTAAAGGTAGCTGTATCGGTAGTCGCGTTAACCGCCAATCCCAGCATATTATTCGCGCTGGTCAATGTAAGGGTGTCGCTGTTCGTATCGGCGACTGCCGTATTCGTGCCATCCGTGACATTCTTGAATATTACCTGGCTCGAACCTGTGTCGGCGTTCGCGATGGTCCTGGTGTGGCCGGTGCCGGTAATAGTTATACCCGCGCCCTGCGTCAGGCCGGTTAATGCCGCGTCAAGGTCTACGCCGTCTACCGTAGCGCCTGTCGTCGCGAGAGCGATATTTCCGGTAGTGGAGATATTGCCGGCATTATCTACGGTCATCTTTGACGCCGGAGTAGCGCCTGCCTGTAAATCCAAAAGCAGTTTACTTCCTGTATATCCTGCCAGTGATGTTTCCGTAGCCTTGACAAGTAAGGCTGTATAGCTTGCCGTGCCTGCCGAAGCCTGGTTCAATGTAGGGCTGACCTGGGCGGCTACATCCGTACCCGACAGGGAACTGTAAGTCTTCCCTATTGTCATGGGGCCTTCCATTGATTCTGTCCCGGAAACATTTACAAATCTCGTGTCATAAGCAGAACCTGAACTGTACGCCGTAGCCAGGTCCATGCCCGCGGCTGATTCCGCGAAATAAGCAGTGTTGTATTTTACCTGCAAGGCGTCTTCTGTTTCTACCAGCGTAGCGCTGCCGCTTGAAGGAGCCACGTCCAGCGAAACCTGCTGTCCTGATATATTAAGGCCGTCACCTGAAACTGTGGCTGCCGCGTGATGAGCCCCGGCAATAGCCGTGTGAGCAGCTATGTCATTCGCGATCTGGCTTGAAACAGTAGTTGTATCGCCGCTGGCCTTGTTCAAAGAATTCCAATAAACCCTGTCGGAGCCGCTCATATGCGTAGACGCGTGAGCAGCGGGAACTAAGCCCGTATGCGTATGAAGTCCTGTGGCATCCCCGTTATTGACAAGAGTCCCTAACGTCCCGTTCGATATGGAATTTGTACCCAAAGTAAGTACCCCTGCCGACGTCAAAGAAACCGCGGAACCTACATTCAAAGTCCCTGTGCCGGTCATCTGGACATAAGATGTTGACGCGGGATCCTGCGCCTTTATATTTCCGTAAACCACCTGATTCCCGGTATCTGCAATACCCGCGTTAGCGTACGCAGGGGCAATAGGGCCTTCTGTTATCTGAAAGCCGTCTATGTAACAATAATCTCCTGTGGCATCCGCGTCTATTTCAACATAAACTTTCCCGTCATCCGCTGATTTCAAGCTAACCGCCCCGGGATTTACCGCTCCACCCGGAAGTTTTACCCATACGCTGGCGGCATAACCGTTATTCGAATAAAGCGTAAGACGCTGCCACTCGGTAGTGGTAAGATCCACTGAATCGCCTGTAAGGGAATTCCCAAAATTAGTTATAGCGGTATTGTATTTCAACGCGTAGGTCCCTGCCGCGTTCGTCTGTGTGATCTTTGCGCCATAAGTCTGGAATTTAGAGGTCGCGTCCCTGGCTATAGTACCGGTGCCTGTATTCAGGCCTTCCGCGGCAAAGCCGTCCGGAGCGGCGCTTGCGCCGGCTGAAAACGATTCAAAAGAACCGTTCATGACCAGGTTTTGATATTGCTGTTCCTGGGTGGACAATATCCTGCCCCTGTCCGCCGCGAACACATTACACGACAACATCAATACGAATAATCCCGCCATTACCAATGACAGTTTGCGCGTACCCATTTTAGTTACCCTCCTCAAATAGTGTTCGAGCGAATGAAGTGAGTCGAGAACTTCTCGACTCGTCCCGACATTCGTCGTGACTCGCTCGAAGAATATTGGTGCAAATCTTATCAACGGCCCGGAACGGCCGGGCGGCCCTCCCCTTAAATGTAACATCCTGTGCATATGAAATATTAAGATTCCAAAAATAACCATCCAATTCCATGCGCCTGAAATTCCTAAGATACCCATAATCGCCCCCTTTATCTGGTATAGTTTAAAGTAATGTCCCCTGTACGGGTAAAATTGCTGTTCTTAGAATATACTTTTATCTCTATGATCAAGATATCGCCCGCGCTCCATGAGCCGAGAGATGAATCGTCGATAGTAATTTCCGCCCAGCTGTCAGACACATTTGTCAGGCTGGAAAAAATATTATCCGCTGTGCCGGCTTTATAAATATTGACGTCTGTTTTGTTGTCAACGGAATTTCCGGTCCCGGTCACATAAGCCAGTTTGATGGCATTGGCCATTGCCCAACCCGCGAAATCAGCCGGGAGCTCATACCTGACCGTTATCATATAATCCTGTAATGTCGCGTTACGGCTTGACCACTCATAATAATTCCTGCGGTTGGAATCACTGGTATTTTTAACCGCTATCGTGCCGGAATTATTGGAACCGTCTCCGTACACGATCCCATTCTGATATTCAGGGGTAATTACCGCTTTTACCGGAGTGAGATATCTCGCGTCACCTTCTACCTGGGTCAAAAGCTCCGGCGCAAGCCGGGACAAGTCTATTACGCCCGTAGTGGCGATAGCGTTAATTTCATTAACGATATTTGTCCCGCCTATCTGGGCCGCTGTAACTGAATGAGGATTAGAGATGTCCGTTAAATGGCTGTCATAACCGGAAACCTTGGCGCCTGTAAGACTGGTATCGGTAAATTTAAGGGCATTCGCGCCGATCGATACATCGTCATTGAACACAAAATCTTTGGTAGTAGCTCCTGTATAGGTAATGGTCTTCTGTCCGCCGTCCGCGCTGCCTAACGCCAGCGTGACATCAGCCGCTGTTTCATCGGTGTTGCGGCCTATGGTAAATTTGACGGCGTCGGTACTGGATATACTGGAATCCCCTGATCCGGCGCTCAGGTTCAGGAAAGGCCTTACGTCCTTTATATCGCTATCAGCTATCTGGACGCCTTGCACAGCTGTCTCAGTGATGGTAACTTCAGCCACTACCAGCTTATCTGTCGGATAAGCCGGCGCCGCAGGAGCGGCTGCCTGACTGCCGGGTATAATAACAAGTTCTCCGCTCGAATCTATCGCCAAAATATCTATCCTGGAATTCGCGGTTACAGGATTAAAAGCAGGGCTTGCCGAACCCGCAAAATCTATCCTGGAGTTATTAGACACTGATATAATACCCGCCGCGACATTTACCTTATTGTCCGGCGCAGGGGTCGTGGCATACGGCCTTAGTTCCATGACCTTGGACCTGGCGACCGCGCCTGTAGCTATATTTGCCTCGCTCACAGCGGCCGCGGCGATATCCGCCGTGGCAATGGTGCCGTCGGCTATCTTCTGGCTGGTAACCCAGCTGTCCGAAGAAATATCCACGCCGTCAACAGTACCGGTAAGCGTAATATTGCCTGTCACGTCCACGCTGTTCTGCGCGTCTATATTGCCCTGGAAAGTGACCTGGTTGGCGGAGCCGGTCTGCGTAAACGCGTCCGCCACTGTTACCGCGCCGTTATTTCCCGCGCCTGATTTGGTTACAACGCCTTCCTGGTCTATCTGCAGGTAATTGGCGTCGGTACCGTCCGCCCCTACGCCGAATTTCGATATCATGCCCACGTCATAATTGCCCGTGAACCTGACAGTATCGACCGCGTAAGTATCGCCTTTCTGGTACATGTTGCCGTCAAAATATATATCTCCGTTCGGCTGTAACGTAATGCCGCCTCCCACTACGCCTGTATATCCGCCCGCTATTTTCACGGTGCCGTCAGACAATACCGCGAAACTCTCGGCGCCGCCCGAAGTCTGGACGCTTAATTTATTGGTGCCTGCAGCGTCGCCTAATTTTATATTCAGGTTATTTGCCGCCGCGGTGGTTATCGTATCCGCTCCCGCGCCGAGCGTGATATCGCCCGTCTTCGCGAAAGTCATGACAGGCGCGCCGTCTCCCTTGAGGACAAGGGTATTTCCGCTGGAGGCCTGGTTCAATTCCAATACAGCCGCGTTATCGGTCAACGCGCCCACACCGGCTATATTAGCCAGGTTCTGGATACGCGCGACGGCGCCTGACCAGGAAGCAGTCCCTGATGCCGGCTCCGTGATCTGCCTGGAAATATCCATGTCGTATTCCGTAATATTCTGGCCTGTGGCGGCTGTGGCGGCCTTTGTCAGCGTCGCCGCGCTGCCCTGGGCACTGTAATCAAAGCCTATCGAGCCCGTGATTGTATCTCCTGCCGCGTTTACAAATCTCGTATCGTATGTTGAACCATCGGCATAGCTGGATTTCAATGCCAACTGGTTGGATGTTATACCTATTGTAGTATCGTCCACATTCACTTTTAATCCCGACGAATCGACAATGCCTCCCTCGGGATTAAGCTGGATAGCGGTATTTACGTTTGTGAGGTTGGAGCCGTCCCCGTAAAAACCTCCGTCCGCTTCTATCTTACCTCTTATGTACGCGTCATTCGCGGCTGTGGCAAAAGTAGGCTGGGTAGCCGCCGCCCCTGAAATAACCTGGCCCACAACCAGGGTAGCGGACGGACTGCCTCCCGAAGGTATGCCCCCGAGTTCCAATCTGCCCCTCGCGTATACATCACCTTTGGCATTCGCGTACGCGGGCTCAGAGATGTCTCCTATCCTCAGTGTAGCGCCATACGTTGAAGTATAATCATCTCTTAACCATACGCCGCGGTTAAACATGAATGTGCCCGCGTTGTTAGCCCCCCATTTCATGAACCTTATTTCGCCTGATCCTCCTGTCCACCCGCCGTAACCCGCGCCGAAATAACTGTCAGGCTGTCCAAATATCAACCTGGGTGATTCGTAGTAATTCGTGGAACTGTTAGGATCATAATTCGCGCCTATTGCCATGGAACCATATACGACCTGATTGCCCGTGTCAAATATGGGCGTAGGCCCGTAATCCAGAGCGAGATTTCCTTCCACCAGAGTAATGCCGTCAAAATAAATATTCTGGGTATAGACGTTATTTCCGCTGGTTGAATATTGCGCGCCGTATAATATCACATTCAGCCTCACGACGGAGGCGGGCACGTCATAACTGAATTTAAAATTCTGCCAGGTAGAAGTAAGAGCGATATCATTAACCTGCTCCGGCACGATCTCGTTATCAGTATCCATGTCTGTTTCCGTGCCCAAGGAATCAAAACCTATGCTGGTAGTGACAGCGCTATCCGCCTTTGCCCAAAAAGACAGCGTCACGGTCTTTCCCATCAATCTTTTCCAGTCAGGGTCAAGCGCTGAAACCATGGATTTAATACCCCTGTTCCCGGCTGAGTCGCTATCGTTTAATATGACGGATTTTGTTCCGAATTTAAAAACGCTGGGGCTTATAGCGTAACCATAGTTATTCATCAGCCCCATCCAGCCCATAGGCGTGGATGTCTCAAAAGACGGGTTCTTTATGAGGTTTTGGAAAGCCTGTTTCAGGGTGCCGCCCGTGAATGAGAATTCATCCAGGTCGGGATCATAAGTAAGTCCCTGTGATTTTATAATAGTCCCGGCCGCGTCTTTTTCAACGAACGTAATGCCCGTAGGCGAAGACGCCTCTACCTGTAAAGGCGCCGAGAAAGTGAACTTGCCCTTGGTTCCCAGGGCAGGGTCATATCCCATGGTTTCCCAGTTGTCAGTGGCGTTGCGTCCGAAATACAATGTGGCTGAGCTTGCCTGGGCAGCGCCCGTGGTGGCTTCCGCGATATGCATGCGGCCGCTATTATCCACGTAGATTTTCTCTGCCGGCGCCGCGGCGGCATCATATATCGATAGAACGTTTGAAGTGGCGCTGGCTTTACCTTTGACAGTCAGAGGAATGACATCCGCGTCAGGTTGTATTATCTGGCTTGATTGAGGAGCGGTGACAACAACCCCTGTCAGATCAGTAGTGCTATGCGTATGGCTGTTAGCCGCGGCCCCGACATCAACCGGGCTGGAGCCTGTCTTATCGATCTTGGACCACTCTATGCCCGCTGCCGCGGCAACCTCGTCATTTGTAATAGCCAGGTCCACTTTTGACTGGTCTATCGCGGCAGTCACGGATATATCTTCGTTCACGATAGTTCCGTCCGCGATTTTTATAGACGTTACCGCTGAGTTTGCTAATTTTTCCGTGCCTATGGAACCGTCCTCTATTCCCGTGGAAGTAACTGCGCCCGGAGCGATTTCATTAGCTGTTACAGGAAAACTATTCTTCACGCTTGTGTCGACTTCAGTAATATTATCCGCGTCCGTGACAACCTTTGCCAGGCGGATCGAATCAGCAGCTACGATCGGCTCTACTGCTCCGTTATTGACAGCTGTATATTGGAAAACACCTGAAGAATTTATGTCAACATACGTGTCTTTATTGGCGGCATAAGTATTGGACGTCGCGCCTGCCTTATTTACTCTCGCTCCGCGGACATAAGCTGTTCCCGCGGAGATATCGCTTGTAAGGCTGACTGAAGTCGCAGGCGTGAGGCCTGATTCCACGTATTCAGCTAAATTCTCGTAGAATCTGGTCGCGGGAGAAGTCGCTAATTGAGAATCCAGTATGCCTGCGCTATTGGAAATATCAGCGCTCGCGATCGTTCCATCCAGGATCTTAGCGGACGTTACGGCTGAATCCGTTATCTGGCCGCTCCCTATAGATTCAGACTTTACGGCAAGCTTGTCATCTATAATGCCTATGGTAGCATTGTCATAATCAACTTTAAGGCCGCTGGAATTTTCCAGGCCGCCGGCTGAAGCAAGCTGAACCGCTGACCCTGAAACTTTACCGGCAGTGGTTATAGTACTCAAAGACGTATCCGATATATTCTGCAGTGTATTAGCCGCTCCTGATATAGTTTTATTTGTCAAAGTCTGCTCGCCTGTCAGATTGGCAATTACAGTAGTGTCAACACTGACAGTGGTACCGGCATTCGTAAGTCCCGTGCCCCACGTATACGCGCTGGCGCCTGAAAAAGCGACCCAGGACGTACCGTTATAGACATAACCTGCGTTATCAGTTTTATTAAATACCGCGTAGCTCTGAAGAGGCGGCGTAAAATCCCATGTTCCGTCATTGTAAACAGCGATATTATTGTCTTCATCAGCCCACGCGCCTGCTCCTGCAGGACTGACTACATATCTATCGCCTGAGGCAGGATCAACCGGCGGAGTTGTCTGTATCGCTATCACGGGATCCTTCCAGTGAAGGCCGGCGATAGCGTTATCTACATATGTCTTTGTAGCCGCGTTAGTCCCTACCGCAGGATCGCCCAATCCGGTTATCTGATTCCCTCCCATTTCTATGTCCTGAGCCATTATTCCTAAAGCAGTATCTGTCCCCTGGGTGTGTTTTTTAGTAATCGCGTCATTTATGTCCGCGCCGGCGGCTAATTTTGAGGTTTGGATACCGGCAGCCGCGGCCACCATTGAATTTGTAAGGCCTGTGGTTGGAATGATCCCAGCCGTGTCCGCGCCTGCCACAGGCAGATCGCCCGCGATATGGCTATGAGTAGGTACGCTCGTTACGTCAAAATTTAATTTATTTACCGCGTCATCGTAAGTCACATCTATGTGGGTTTCGATATTACCTGATACCATACCGCCCACATAATCACCAACCGCTTCCTGGCTCAAAACAGTATCAGTAGCCGCGATGGTAATTGTATTGGCCCCGTCGTTAGGCGTAATGGTTATATTTGTACCCTCGACTAAATCAATATTCCCGCCGTCATTTAAAACACCATCTAAAGAAGAAACAACATTGACGTTCAGATCATCCGCGGTCACTGAGTTATCCACTATAGATGCGGAATCAGCCGAAGCCGTTGTAATAAGTCCCGCGTTATCCACAGCGAATTTAGAAGCCTCTTCTACCTGTAAATCCAATAATTTATTTGCCGCGCCTGGCGCGGATGTTTCCGTAACATTTAATTTTACGCCTGTGTAATTTCCCGAGGTGGCTTTGTCGATCGTGGCCGCCAGGTCATACGCTGTTTCATCTCCTGTGCCGGCTGATCTTGTGACAGATGACGTGACGCCGTAACCGGCGGCCGGCGACATGTCCAGATTCGCCCCTGAAGTCGTAATGCCGCCTGTCATTGCCCCGCCCGCAAGAGGCAGGTAATTCGAAGCCGTAATAGTATCGGCCACTTCAGCGTCGGCCCACGGATGGGTCGTATTGACCCAATCGCCTGTTATCACGGAAGCTTCTTCCAGCTTGGCTAAATTAGCTGAGTCGGAAAGATCCGTTGAAGCGATCTGCGCCCCATCAATTTTGTAATAAGCGCCTGAGGGGATATTTAATCCACCTGTAACACCAGCCACATCCAGGTTATCGGTGGCTGAATTGAACTTTACGCTTATATCAGTGCCTGTGCCTCCGTTTATCACAATGCCCGCGCCATTAGCGACGCCTGATCCTGGATTATCGGAATCCAGCGTGAATGTGGTATTCGTCGTAGAGACTTCATCGCCTGACGCCTGTGAGGCGAATGTTATCGTGTTCGCGGTATCATCCGCGGCAATCGTTATATTTGAACCTGCGACTAAATCGATGTTCCCCCCGTCATTTGAGACGCCTTCAATGCTGGAAACCACATTACCCGTAAGGGTGCCTATCGCATGTGTATGAAGCGTGTCCGCGTTGGAAACCGCGCCCGCTGTAAGGGTGCTCAGGTTACCTGCGGTCACACCCGCTCCCGCGCCCGCTAATTTATTCAATTCCGCGGCGCTGGCGGTTATCTGGGTACCGTCTATAAACAGGGTTGTCGTATTGGTAGAACCCGTCACGTTCATTTTATAAGTGGCTGTTTCCGAGGTGCCTACCCCGATATTATCTGAGGCGCTTATCAGGTACACCCCTGTGCCCGCGTCTGTCCAGCCTCCGCCCGCTGCGGGTATGATAGAATCGACATATCCTTTTGTCGCTACTTCGGTAAATTCCGAATTCACGTCGGTCGGCGTTACATTTAAGATCCTCTGGCCGTTCATATCCAGTGTGCCGAATATCTTCGCGTTGCCGGAATTATCCACATAGAACTTCTGGTCGGTACCGGTTGCTCCAGCGTAAGCGTCTATCAGGTAATTCGTGCCCGTTGGTACGCTTGTCTCTGCCGCGGCTATTTTCAATGCCGTGTATGAGCCTGTCCTGGATGCCGCTGTATAATTTATCGTGGGGTTAATGTTCAAGCCTATCGCTTTAGTAGCTGACGCGATCCCTCCATCCTGGTACGCTGGCTGTATGACCGCCGCTGTCTTTGTCCCTGTCACGGATGAATCCGTGTTTGACACCGCGAGATTATCCGCGATAGTCAGGACGCCCGCGGAATTAGCGATGTTCCCTTTCAGGTCGCTCGTGCCTGTAACCGTAAGAGTGGCCAGCGTCGTATCGCCTAAGGTCGTAGTCCCTTCCGAAGATATATTCCCGTAAATCGTGCCGTCTATTTCCATGTCGCCCTGGACATAAAGTTCACCCGCTGAAAGCGCGTAGGCGTTTGTGGTATCATCTCCCACCAGGACCCTGCCGCCTGTGAATTGAGCGGCGGCTCCTGTGGAAGCCTGCGTTACGCCGAGCGCGGCTGAATCGCCTGAATAATCCAGGTTGATATTAGAGTTCATGTCCAGGCTGTTGTTCAGTGTGGCCGCGCCGTCCACTGTCAAGGCGCCTGTAACATCCAAGCCATTGCCCGCGTCTATATTCCCGGCAAATGTAACCTGGTTAGTGGCGCCTGTCTGGGTCAACGCGTCCGCTATCGTAACCGCGCCGCCGGAATTGGATACACTGCCCCTGAGGTCGGAACCTCCGGTAACTATGATATTCGAAAAAGTGCTGTCTCCCCCCGTAGAGGCCAGTTTGCCGTAAATAGTGCCTGATACGGTCAGGTCCTTCGCTATCGAGACATTGCCAGTGGCGCTGTCCACTATCAGGAAATTCGTGGTGCCGTCCGTGATCTTAAAATCGCCTGATGTGGCGTCTATCGCGATAACTACATCTCCTGTCCCGGTAGGATTCAATTCCACGTTCTGGTTCGCGCCTCCTGTAAGGGACAACGCGCCATCCGGAGCAGACGCTAGAAAATCAGCCGCGTCATAACCGTCCAGCTTATCCGCGTTGATAGCATAAGCCACAGACGTCAAACGCTGTCTCGGCGTCATCTCGCCGTCCGATTCCACTTCCACGGAATACCAGTACGGGACATTGAAATCCAGATTGTCCAATACCTCAGTATTGCCCAATAATATACTGAACACACCCTTTGTGACCGTGGTTACGTGGGTCTCTGTCCATAGCGCGGTCCCGCCTGTTTCCACGTCGTATATCCTCACGGTAATGCTGACATCACCAGTCACAGGGTCGTCATTGGCGTCCGTCAGCTTCCCCTGGTAATTTATAAACCTGGGTATCTCCGCCTCGGCCAAAGGCGGCGCCGCGCCTATAAATGCCAGCAGGAAGATAAGCATTACGATATGCCATACTTTTATTCCGGTTGCCGCTCTTTTCGTTCTCGTGGTAATCATTTTGGTTTCCTCCCTTTTTAGGAGGTAACTGCAAGGCTTGGCTTTTAACAAGCCCTGTAGTTACACCCTTTAAAGTTCTTCGGATTTTTTTTCTTTACTTATTTCTCCGCTTGAAAGCACGGGTACATTACCCGGCATAAGCTTCCAATTCCTGCTTATCATTTCGCTGTCTGAAATATTTGATTTCGGGGCATGCTGCGCCGCGGCCTTTGAAACCGGCTGCGCGGCCTTATTGACAGATATCATGCCCGCCACCTGCTTGATATTTTTAGTGTTCGAATAAGCTACGAATAATGCCGTTGCTAAAACAAAGACTGAAATAAACGCCAGCGCCATCAGATCAAATCTTGCGCCCTTCCCCAAACCCGCATTGGGTAAACTTGGTACCGCAACCTCCCCCAATGCGGGTTTGGGGAAAGTTTCTGATTCCGTTATGCCGAGCACTATCTTTTTCAAATCTTCGAGCCCATCGAAATTTTTATTCAAACGGTAATATTTCAGGTTCGCCTCTTCTTCTGTTGTCAGGATCCCCATTTCAGCCAGTTTCACAAGCTGCCTCCTGAGCGGGCTGAGAGACTCCTCTAATATTCTTTCTAGCTCTCTTAGATAATATCTATCATCTATATTGGAGAGAAATAGCTTGAGAATCTTTATCCTGATCTTGGAAGTTACGAGTTTCTCAATCATTTCTCCCTCCTTTCTATGCTGGAACAATTGTGCCCTTTTAGGGCACAAGCAAAACAATAAAAAAAGCTCATTTTTCCATCGAAAAATGAGCTGCCTTAGAACCTAACATTTCATCCTTTTGGCAGCTGACAACCATAAGTCCCTCCGGACTGTTAGGCTCTAAAGCTTTGTGCCCCATTCTTTCGAATGGTTTACCTTTATCAACGGAATTTTTTTTGTTTCTACTTTTCCCTCTACTTAAAAGTATATCATATATATGACATACATTCAAGATGTGTACTCCTTTAATTGCTTTTTAATCTATCTCTAAAAAGCGCCTGTCAACATATTGTGGATAATTTTTACTGAACTACTATAAGTATAATATAATTCAATATCTTGTGTCAACAAAAATTATACACACAATTAGCCTGACCACTCTATTCTATGCCTTTATATTAAAAGTAAGTCTAAGTAATATCTATTTTCCTTAAGGCAAGATTTGTGACAGTGTCACTTTTCTAGCTTTATCCTAGTTTCATGTAATAAATTGTTTAATGTCTTCCGGAATTTCCGCTGAAAACTCCACCTCTTTATTTTTTGAAGGGTGCATAAAGCTTATTGATTTAGCATGGAGGGCCTGCCTTGATAATCCGTTAATATGCGGGCCATTGTAAAGCACATCCCCGAGTATAGGATGGCCTATATGTGAAAAATGCACGCGGATCTGATGAGTACGGCCTGTTTTCGGAGATACTTCCAGGACCGTAAAGTTCTTTTCTTTGTTTCTCGAAATTACTTTGTAATGAGTTACTGCTTCTTTGCCCTCATCCCTGTCTATTACCATCTTCATCCTGTTTTTCTTATCGTGATTTACAGGCAGATCTATCATCCCTTCATCCAGGCTCACGATACCCTTCGCCACAGCGATATACTTTTTTGTGATGGTCCTGTTTTTCAGCTGGCTCGAAAGTTTGCGCAGCGCCGTACCTGTTTTCGCGACAAGCATCACTCCGGATGTGTCCTTATCTAGCCTGTGGACTATGCCCGGCCTAAGGACATGCCTCTCGTCTTTAGTATCGCGCGGCTCATTGAACTCAGTAAGAAAACCCTTGTAATTCAAAAGCGCGTTTACAAGGGTCCCTGAATAATTCCCGCACGCCGGATGCACCACCATTCCGGCAGGCTTATTGACCACCAGGATGTCTTTATCCTCATAAATAATATCCAGCGGCACTTTCTCGGCCTTTGGGATTTTTTTGCAATAGTCCTCGAGAGTTTCCTTTTCCAGCTTCTCCATATCTATTTCTATTTTATCGCCTGTATTTACCTTATGGCTTACTTTTACTTTTTTATTGTTAAGCAGGATCTCGCCCTTGTCTATCATATCCTGGACAAGCGTCCTGGATACTTCAAGCTCCGGCCTTACCCCTGCCAGATGCTTCAGGCTTACATTATCCACCCGTTTGCCGCTATCCTCTAAAACCGCTTCAAAACTATACATATCCCCACCCCTATTTTCCCTAATGTTACAATGTGACAGTGTCACTTTGTAACATTAGGGTTATTATAGTATAGATTGGATGAAAGATACAAGAAGTTTAAGATGGCAGCGTAGGAAGGCTTTGAGCAGAGGTCTGTGTTTTATGTAATCGGCTATGGGCGAGCTGAAATTATAGTATAAATAAACTAATTCCTGCCCTACTTTTGACTTCAATAAATACGTATCTCTGAAAGCGCGCAATGCTATAACTTCCCTGGCCGAAGGAGAATCAAATACAGCAGTAGCAATAAAACATTTGGTTTCATCGCTTGCGTCATCCCCTGATCCGATATTTTCTTTTTCCTTTTCTACTCCGGCAATGCCAAAAACAGTAAAATGATTGGTCTTGATGGTAACTATATTTTCTTTTGGGAACAATAATACATCCGAAAGTATTTTCCATTCCTCTTCGCTTTCATCATACCAGTAGGCATCCAGAGTCAATTCGTCAATTCCGCTATCGTCAACAATACCATCTTCATCTGTATCGTTATATGGTATAGTTATAGTCATTTCTTTATCTAAAGCTTCTTTGCGATTCTCAAATTTATATTCCCGGCATTCTATCAAGGGCTTGCCTTCACTAATGTCTTGCTTAGGCGGGCTGGGTTCTACTTTCCTAATACCGATAACATCGTCTTCCTCTAATATATCAGCCGGCAACAACAAAGAAGTCCTATCCGAAAGTTCTATTCTTTTAATCTTATTTCTCGATACATTATTATCCCGTGAATCTACTGGCTTCTCTTCTCCGCCTTTCTCATTCATACTGTAAACTGTTTTAAAACACGACATAAGAATGCCGTCTTTTGTCCTGGTCATAAGCTTTGCCGTATAAACTCCGGGTTTATTGTATGTAAATTCAGCCTGGGGCGTTATAGTCACAAGATCTAATGCCCCGTCATTTTCAAAATCCCATAAATATTCAGCATCATTTATGATATCCCGGGTTTCTAAAGAAAACGCTACAGCAAGAGGCGATTGGCCTTTCCCGGTATCAACGATAACTTTGCCTTTATGAATTTCTTCAGGGTCAAGAACGCCCAGCTTGATTTCTTTTTTGTCCTGACAGGATAAGTTATTTGAGTCTGTAACACGCAATAGAGGGGCGTAAGCTCCGGGCTCGCAATAAGTATGTTTAATCGTTCCTGAATCCATAGAGACATAATCAAACAGCCCGTCGCCTTCAAAATCCCATTGATATTTCCGGATAGGCGCGCTGCTATTTACAATAGCGTCGAAACTTACCTCTACCGGGACATTTCCGGCAACAGGCCGCATAGAATATAAAACGCTAAAAATTTTTGGATCGTCCATTTCGATCAAAACCTTTTCCGAACCGGTCAATCCATCAGCGCTGATTACCTTTAATTCGGCATCATATTTTCCGGGGAGAGAATAAGTTTTTACTACTTCCTCGGTTGTCGAACCGACATCAAAAACACCATCGCCGTCAAAATCCCAGTCATACCTGGATATGCCCTGGGGACAGAATGCGCCGCCCTTAAAAAATACTTTGCAAGGCGCGGTGCTTTTCAAAGGCGAAGCGCTTAAGTACACATCAGGCGCGTCCGGATTTTTATCTACATTTATAGTAACTGCATAAGTATTTGTTATTCCATTTCTATCCGTTACACGCAAAGACGCCGGAAAACTGCCTTCGCCGGTATATATAAATACGGCCTCTCCTGATTCGGCTGAACTAAAATCATATACGCCCTTACCGTCAAAATCCCATTCATATTTAGCTATCTTTATATATTGATTGATCGGATAGGAATTGAAATGCACTTCGAGCGGCGCAATGCCATTTACGGGTTCGGCAATCACGCTTATTTCAGGCGGTAAATTTACAGGGCTGGTTATAGTTATTTTTACTGTCTCCGAAGCCCTGGCTTTTCCGTCGCTTACCGCAAAAACCACAAAATGGTCTCCTGCCTGGCTCTCAACAGGTTTCCAATAGAATCTCCTCGTCCACGGATCAAAGCCCGCCCCAGAGGGAAGTTTTTCCGAGGAATAAATAAGCATATCTCCGTCTATGTCCATAGCTTCTATGAAAAACTCCAGATTGTCGCCGCTGAAGGCCTCTTTTTCTCCTATTTTAAGCAGAATAGGTTCGTGGTTCTTCTTTGGCTCTTCCTTCTGGCCCACGTCAAAAAATATCGAACCTGAGCCTATATCTGAAAATTCATATATGAGCCTGTAAATCCCGGATTGATTAAGGGCAGTGGAAATTTCTCTGGTTACTTTATTTGTGCCTTCATTAAGGCTTATCTCTTCTTCGATGACACGCGCCGCGCCTGAATCCGGATTAATTAAATCCACGCTTAATGTAACGGGACGTGCCCCATCCGATTCTATTTCCCAATTAAGCAGTATGTTTTCTCCATCCTCATAAATATCTTTATCGCATCCTGCCTTTATTATCTTTATCAAAGGACCTTCCGGCTTCTCTTCGCCGCTTATCAAATAAGAATTAAGATGGAGTGATCTGCCGGATTCGAAATATATCCCATAATAAACCTTATCATTATCATACAAGCCGGGAATGTTGAATTCCAGTTCTTCTTCTTCATCCAGAATAAAATCTATCTTCTTTTCGAAATTACCGCACCTGGTCTCCGCCATAAGTTTCACGCCCCTCGCCAAACTTAAATTCGAGACTCTAAGCTTAAAAATATTGTCTTCTATTTCAGCTTCAACATTGATCCCCAAGCCTATTATATTAAAATTTAATTTATGGATTTCATTCCCAACTTCATATTCCGCTTCACACCCTGTCTCTTCCATATCCGCGGGAATTAAGAAATTAAACATCATGTCCTTACTTTCACCGGGTTCCAACGACTCCTGCCGGGTTTCATTGATCAAATCCCGGAATTTAAAATTTACACTGCAAACTCCCTTAGAACCGCCTTCATTCGTGATTTTGAATATAAGCACAGCATTGTCACCCGCGTTAAAACTCGGATTTACATCTCCGGAATACGAAATCTTAAAAGACGCGGGCGCGGGCTTTTCGCCCACATAAAAAGCCCTTACAAGTCCCGCTGTCTCCTGCGAAACAATGGATCCGAACAACGTTTTTACATAATATTTACCTTTTTCAGCAATGGCCGGAATCTCAAGACTAATGCCTGTTTCGCCTTCTATACTAGGAACTTCTTCATGTTTTTCAAAATATATGGTATTGTCTCCCGAATATTCATCTCCAGGTACATAGAGCGCGAGAAACTTATATCTTGAAACAGAACTTTCGCTGTTGTATCTGTCATATACCTGTACATAATAATTAGAGGGGCTCGCAGCCTCGAATTCCAATGTAACATTTTCTCCCGCGGCGCCGCCCTTTATGTCAATGCATTGGCCGGAATCCCTGTAGAGTTTTATATAAGGCCTTATATTGGCGGGTACATCGCTTAAATATACTGTTATTTTTCCCGCGTCAGGTATGGATAATTTATAAAAATCCGAATCCGCTTTTACAGCGACCGTCGCGAAGTAATTTTTTCCAAAATCAACAAGCGTCGCGGATTCCCTTGTTTCATTGGGTTCATATTCGTCCGGGGTTTTTATAAAATTGAGATCCAGAGAGTAATTGTCTGGCGAAGAGATATTCCCGTACCAGTCTTTCACGAGAAGATAATACATACCTGTTTTATCGAATTCTGTTTCAAGAATTATTTTTTCGTTGGCGGCTCCGCCTTTCTGCGAAACTATCCTGCCCACGACAGAAGGATCATATATCTTTATAGAAGGCCTGAGGCCCTGAGGAACTTCGCGCATCTTTATGTACAAAATTCCTTTTTCAATTATATCGAATTTAAAAAAATCTTCGTCAGCGGCAGGATATATCTTACCCTGTATCCTTGAATTTAAAACCGCTTCATTAGCGTCCGCGAAAGCATTATTAGCTTCTATCTCCTCTAAATCCTCATATATAGCGGAATCCATCATAGCGTTAAAAGCGTTCTCGCCTTCGTTTATCTGTATGTTCTCCGATATATTGCCTGGCGAAGCAGTAAGAAGATATGTTCCCACAGGCAGGTGCTCGAATTTAAACAGGCTGTCCGAAGAAACAACGCTATATCGAGCTAACGCCTCTGAGCCGGCTGCAGCAATAGGGACAAGCGCAACACTGGAACCCACACAATTTTCAATAACGCCGGTTAATCTTCCATATTTTGAAGACTCCAAAATTACATCAAGGACATTATTTCCCGGAATAATGTCCATTTCTTTTGAAACAGTATCGAAACCCTGGGCTTTTATATTAACGGTATATGGGCCTTTATTAAGATTTTTCAATCTGTACTCACCGTCTTTATTTGCGAAAATGCCATTTATTGAAGCGCCCTTTATAAGAATACCTTTGTCGTCCTTTATTATCCCGCTCAAATCCCAGGTATCCGTGTCTTGAAAAATCTCTAAATCGATATGGCCTTTTTCTGCGCCGCTTCCTTTATTGATCATCTTTATCTCCACTGGTATAGCCTGATTCTTGGGATAATTATTTTCCATATCTATAGATAAATCTATGTTGGTGCCGGGAATAATATAAGAATCTATATCAATACCGCCATCGGCTGGAAGTCCTGGTATTTCAAAAAATATAGTTTTGCACCCGATAATCTTTGAATTAGAAAAGACGCTCAGCTTAGCCCTGTACGTCCCTCTTAGAGCATCTTCCGGTATCATAAAATTTTGCGGCCATGACGTAAAGCCATGCCCGGATAACCGTATTTCCGAAAAATTATAATAAATCTGATTGTTATTCATATCGGTTACACCCAGGACAACCGAAATGTCCAGGTCGAGATCCATCTTATTTTCCATGTCTATATTCAATGCCGCTTCTTTGCCAGGCGTATATTGTTCTTCATCTGAAGACATATCTATTTCCACTCCGGGCTCGAAAACATTTATGCCGCGCTCAGCCTTGCCTATGAATATATTCTGCGAAGAATAAAAATAAGCGCTTAATAGATCCGTAGAACGGGCTGTTATTTCTTTATCAAAGGAGATCGCGTCATTAGCCGGGACGGTTACTATATCGTTAAAATTTATTTTATGGTGGGGGAGATTCGCTTTGAATCTTATTGTTTCATTATCCGTAGTATTATTTCTTATATGAAATGTAAAGACCGCGGGATTGCCTATTATATAATTTTCAGTATCGCTGGTCACATTAAATGTGAAATCAGGATTTTGAGGAAGTGCCGAAGGAGGTCGGCTGAAAGAAAAATAAAAACCTTCGGCTTGAGGCCGTATAGCTTTAGAGTCAGGATCATAAAGAATATAATCCACTGAATATATCCCGGGTTTTTCCAAGGCCGTATCCAGCCTGTAAACAGATTCAGTCGAGACTTTCCTTTCTAAAATTTCCCCCTCGGGAGATTTTAAAATAATTTCTATTTTATTAAAACCGGCATTTGTCGGAAGAGGGCTTTCAAAATCCTCTCCTATTTTGTACTCAGGTAGACTTTTGCCGGATTTTGCCCATCTCAAGATATCTCTTATAAGGTTAATCTCCCCCAAACTTGCCTGGCCGTTCAGGTAACCCCAGTCTGTGTATACCGAAGCTGCTATGACGATACCCTTCCCGTAATCATACATAAGCATTGCCGGCATCTGGTTTTTCGACCTCCTTAACAAAATCTTGGAACCTTCCGGATAATCCACGAAATACCCGTCTAGTTTTATGTCAGGATAGAATTCATCTTGCGCGCTTAGAATCTGATGAAAATCCTCGATATAAGCGGCTTTTGTATGACAGGACGCGTCTTCCTGCCAGCCGTAAGCGCTTATTTTCCCTCCCGGAAGCGCGTTAAAATCATACCCATATTGCTGCGTAAGACAGATAAGCATCCCGCCGTTTTTCACATATTCTGAAAGTTTATTTTTGAATATCGCTGAATGAGAAAGACCTGACAGTCCACCAGTGGGAATTACCATTATCTTTTGCTCGTCGATTATATAGGATTCAAATGAGTGGTCCACTACCCTTACCGGTTCCCCGACTTTTTCTATTATAAGCTTTCTCATTTCGTTATAATAACCGTTTGCCAGCACCGCTATGTCCGGGCATTCCAGGTATTCCCTTGAGGCATACAAATAACAATCATGCAGGAGCTTGTTTTTTAGCTCCAGCTCCTCATCCCATCTATCGATAATAGTGTTAATATCTCCTCCTGCCGAAATTTCTGATTGGGCGGATTTAAAATCGGACAATATCTCCCAACATTTCAACAAATAAGTCTTATTTTTTCTGGCGGCAATCCTGAAGTATAGATCAAAAAGTCCGGCAGGACTTATATCTACACCCTTCGCGAAATCCACGGTATCAAAGGTATCGTCCGGATGATCTATCCCCGGACCCGATAAAAATGCCAACTGTTTCTTTTTGTACGGTTTAAATTTATTGAAAAAATCACTTGCTTCGCTTTTTTCCAATTTATCCAGTATTACAGCCAATACTGTTTCACTGCCGCAAAAATTAAAGTGGTCCATACCCAGGAAATATTCGTATCCTATATCATCCCTTTTCCTTATCACCGGGCTCCAATCCCCCACTACCCAGTCTTCATTGCCGATCGCGATAAATGTTTTTATACGCTTATCCGGCCCAAGATCCTCTATGCTTTTCATTAACATGCTGTCGGGTAATAATTCTTTCCTTAAATTTTCGGATTCCATGCGGCTCCCGGGAATCCAGATTTTATTGTCGGCTACTTCAAGGGCATATTCATAGGCCGCGACAGTCTGGGTAAAAACCGACGGGATTATCCCCATGATATTTTTTATATTAGCGGCTAATCCGGTAGCGCCGTTATTCGGCGGAGCCAGTTCTATTAATGTATCTATATTATCCCTGTAAGAAACCAGGCCTATCGAACGTGAATAGGAGGTTACCGCCAGCGCCCCAGTAGAATGAGTTATGACGTCTGCCTTTATATAATTTCTATCCGGAAGATTTTTATTAAGGTAATCCATTCCTTTTTCCAGCGCCATACCAACGTCGTCGCCTAAATCCGTAATCCCGTAACCCCATGAGCTTCCGACTACAGCCACATCAACTTTATGGTCGCCATCCGTATCAACCGGATTTCCGCGCATGTCCACTACGATTATGTCATAACCGTGTTTCCTCAGGTTTTCGACATAGTCTTTTTTAGCGTCCCCGTTACGCCAAACCGAGCCTTTCGAATTAAACCCATGGACCAATAACACCGGCCTTTCTCTGTGATTAGCCGATGTGTTCTCGTAACAATAAATATTTATTTTCGCGCCCTTGGTGCTATCGATGGTTATAGCGGCGGGATTGCCGGATTCGTCCAGTGAGAATGCGGCCTCGGAGAAAATTACGCAAAATAATAAGGCAGTCAAATAAAGAACCGGTTTCATTTACCGTAATCTGAAATAAAAATTTTGCCGTCTTTAAGAAAGACTTTCTTCTTATGTTTATCGGATTCTAATGATATCTCGGCTCTGTTTATAGGATCGAAAGGCCGCTTTTGAGCTACTATATCTTTGCTTGTTTTTGGCTTTTTATCTATGCCGTCCGGTTCAACTGTCCAGTATCTTAAGCTTACGACATTGGGACCCCACATATCATATCTGGTCAATTTCTGGCAAAATAATATCCTGCCGGAAGTTGTCCATTCCGGACAGCACATATCTATTTCGAAAAAATTCCTCCAGCGGTATTTTTTAAAAAATTTTGCTATATAGTTTGTAAGCGAATGGTCCTGAAAGGTGAGCTTCCTGAGATTTTTACCGTCTATATCCATTACCCATATATCCAGATTTCCTGCCGGGGTAACTGCGGAAAAAGCTATTTTTTCTTCATCGGCGGAAAGCGCGAAATCCGTCACTTTTACGATGTCTTTGCTCGTATAGGTATTTTTTTGTTTATAGCATCCCGTTATAAGAAGGCTGAAAATAAGCGCCGCTAACATAAGCCTTGGCATCGATGCCCCCTCTGCCCTGCGCTAAAAATTTCTTAACTACATTTAATTCTGTTCCTTTTTCTTCTACGCTCTTTATCCAAAGCGTTGATCAGTGGAAAATAGATATCTATATAGGAAGGGTGCGATTCTTTAACGATATTTATTATCTTTCTTCTTTTATAATCCGGTTTTTCCAAATCTTCAAAATCCATAAAAAGTTCATAAACTTTTACCTCCAACACCTCTGCTATGCGGGAAATAATATAAACTGTCGGGGTCTTTTCGCAACTCTCTATTCTGCTTATATAAGTAGGATGAATATTTATCTCCTGGGCAAGCCTATTCTGCGTCCAGCCCTTGGAATTTCTGAGATGCCTTATTCTTGAAGCTAAAATATTAATATCGTCTAAAAGTCTCATGAGAGTCCTTTTTATTATAAACAAATACTATATACCTGATAATAAAAATAGGGTCATATTAGCATGACTACCAGTCATTCTTCCACGCCATAGTCTTAAAGGAAGATTTGCGACAGTGTCACAAATCTTCCTTTATATTTTTGCACCTTAGCTTATAAACAGTTCCACGCGATAGGTTTAATTTCTCTGCGATTTCGGAGGCATTAAAACCTCTTGATTTCAGTTGTTCTATCAAAAAAGTTCTAGCCTTAATGCTTTCGGGATTCCTAAGCCTGCCTTTTTTATTCAATTCTCTTATTCTTTCTTCAATATCATTGTCTTCCGGCAAACTATGCTCTGCGCACCACTTTTCGTCCATCATTCTCAAGGCTCTCACCATTGCATTCAAGGCGCAGGGCTGTTCAAATGCGTTGTTTATTTTGTCGATGTCTATTTTGCCCAGTAAATCTTTATATTTTGCCTTGGCCCGCAATATATCGTCATCCAGTGCTCCAAGAACAAATTTGTAATCCAC
>JBAZEP010000022.1:0-25517 GCA_041653835.1 Candidatus Omnitrophota bacterium | reverse complement strand
ATCGCTTCCGCTTCAGCTACTGCATTGTAGTTGGCGTTTAAGTTGTGCAAGGTGTTTAATGAGGCCTCCTCGCAACCTCAGCATGCTGCTCCTACCAAGCCTATCAAAGTCGAAACCTTTCGCCCCCTTTTTTATATTTTTGTCCTTTTAGCCCTTGCCAGGGCCCTGTCGGACTCTCTTTTTCTTATTGATTCGCGCTTGTCGTATTGTTTCTTGCCCTGCGCCAGGCCAAGTTCAACCTTCACAAATCCATTCTTAAAATAAGTCTTTAAAGGGATAAGCGCTAATCTTTTCTGTAAAACCTGGCCCGATAGATATTCTATCTGCTTTTTATGTAAAAGCAGTTTTTTCGGCCTCAGGGCATCCTGCTCTTTACTCTCATATTCATAGGGACTTACATGCATATGATAGAGATATATCTGGCCTTCCTCTACCTTCGCGAAACTTTCAGCCAGGCTCGCTTTTCCTGAGCGTATTGACTTTACCTCAGTCCCCATTAATTCAAGGCCTGCCTCTATGGTCTCTAATATAAAAAAATCCCTTCTGGCGGACCTGTTGGTAATTACAGAATTATATTCCATATCAGCAGGGTTTACTATACCAAAAAACGCCCCTTAAATCAAGGTAATTGACAGGCAGGCCAAATGAAGGTATACTTATTTCACTTATGCGGGGGTGGTGGAATTGGCAGACACGTAGGTCTCAGAAGCCTATGGCCGCAAGGCCTTGAGGGTTCAAATCCCTCCTCCCGCACCATGTATCTTTCTTGCTCCCTAATGATAAGGGATTTGAAGTGAGACCGCTGGATGCGACGAATAGGAGCATCTGTTTAGCAGTCGAGTGGCCGACCCGGAGTCCGCCAAGTTCTGTGGCGGACGTAGGGCGCCAAATCCCTCCTCCCGCACCAAATTAAGAATCTGTGCGTAAGCCTCTTTGTGGTAGTCTTTTAAGAATTTCTATATTATCAAGCCTTGGTTTAATCTCGGGGAGTGTTAAGTTAATTTTTTTAATTCTTCCGTCTCCTAACGCAGTTTCTCCTGCAGCTGTGCCGAAATGATATCCATACCCTAGATGATAACTAAGGCTCCCGGAGCGCTGATGCATGATTACATGATAAAAATGAGCGTGAACTCCGTACACAGTTACCATAAATGGCGGATCTTCCCTATTGTCAATTTCAAGAATATCTCCGATATTAATAGTATATCCTGTTTGTTTTGGTTCGCGCTCAAAATCTACCAAGTCAGAGACTATATAATCAGCGGCTAATTCAATGAGCCTGGAATTATCGCTCCCGATCGAACCATAATCAAGAGGCCCTTTAAATGGAGCTCCTACTGTTATTGCTTTGAGTTTCGATCCTTCTCCGGTAAATTCTTCTAATATAACAGCTCTTTCTATCTTGTTCCCGGTTCTTATCAAAACAATCTCGCCTGTCCTAAGCTGTCTGGCCAAAAGTAATTTTTCTAATAATGGCCTTATTTGCCAAATATCTTCATCTGAAATCAATCCCGCGGATAATGCGTCGGGCTGGATTTTATTTATTAACAAAGCGGCGAATGATTTTTTAGAAATAACATCTAATAATTGATCTATATCACTGGCTGATAGATACGCGGCCTTTTTTGCTAAAACTTCTATTGCCAATTCTTTTCCTTTTATTACATCCGCTAATCTTTGTGCCCTATCTTTAAGCTTATTAACAGATGCGGCCATTATTTCCATATTATCTTTTTCGTATTCCGGAGTTACTGATGCCCAGTCATCCATCCACCTTGGATTGTAAGCATGTTTACTAGAATTAGCAGGGGTTACTTTAAAATCTTTTTTAAGTTTCCCCTCTACCATTCCCGCTAATTTCTTAAAAACTTCTTCCGCGTTCTTTTCATCGCCTTTGTTCCTATCTGGATGAGTCTCGAACACCATTTTACGGTACACTCTTTTCAACTCCTCCTCTGAAAAAGCGGCTTCGATGAGAACTTTATAATCCCTTTCTATAATGCCCCAGTCTTTTTCATAGTCTAATTTTTGAAAACTAAAAATGGAGGGCACCCTCAAAGTAAAAGAATCGGGCATAGAATAACAGGCACTTTGGCTCCACATAATTATTGTAACTATTGCTACTATATTAACTATTTTATTTATATTTCTCATGATTATCCCTCCTATCCGCAAAATAGGCTCATAAACTACTGGTTATAACCGAAGTTATTTTATTTATTATTTTTTGCGCTTCCTCTTCTCTAATTCGCCCTCTTTTAAGCGCTTCTATTATAGCCTCGTCTTCAGCCAGATCTCTTAATTGCCCTTTTGTAAGTTCCGCGATAATTTCATATACAATACTGCCCTTACGCCTAACCACCGCGCCATCCGCCTTTTTCAGTTTCCTTATTAATCCAAGTTTCTCGGCGTCATAAAATTCTCTCCAAACCGTACTATAAGAAAACTTCGCACCGGACTTATCTTTTATCCGGAATTTATTTATTTCGGCTATGGTTATTGTATTTTCTATCTTATCTTCATATCTAAGCCGGGCGATAGTGTGCATAAATCCCAAAACGGAACCGCCATAACCATAATCCCAGATAGACGCGTAATCTTCAGGCGACTCTCCCATCTCGCTACGCATCGTCGTCAGATATTCCAGGATAGGGATATCGAAATGCACATACGGCGCGGGGTCTTTTAAAAGCCCATAATACCACGAAGAAAACAAATAAGCCCTTTGTCCATCAGGCAAAATCCCAATTAACCTGTATCCTGTTCCATCGATCAACTGCATCTTGCCTTTTCCCGGAACATTAAAAACTATCTGCCCTGTCCGGCCTATCCCGGGCAATAATCTCATCTCTTCCCGCCACATCTGCAAAATACGCGCGATAGGCACAAAGTAAGCTCTTTGTTCTTTTTTTGGTTTTGGGAAAAATATATAATACGGCCTGATCCCTATGTCCACCAAGGACATATTCAAAGCAGAGGCAATATGCCGGCTGCTGACATACCTGGTAAAAACCTGTTGATTTAGGATCTCAATGCCGAGCTTTTTAACTTTTTGAACGGCCTCCCGCGTATATGGCGTAACTTCGCGGGGATGCTCAAAATGCGTGACCAAGGTAATAGGCTTCCTTTTGTGATATTTTTCCAACACCTTCAAAAGTTCGTCATCAAACCTTTGCGGTAGAACAGCGAATGCGCGCGTACCAATACGAATACCATCCACATGTTTTATTGAGCATAGCTCCCCTAATATCCAATCTATTTTCCCGGTGCTCATCTTTAACGGATCCCCGCCGGTAACCAGGACTTGTGTAATGGCCTTGTTGCCCCTGATATACTCTATGCCGGCTTTAATATCATTGCTTGAGACCGTAGTCGCGTCTCCGAGTTTCTGCAGTTGGGCTCTCTGGCAATATCTGCAATCTTGAAAACAACTGTCTACTACATTCAGGACGCATATCTTGGCATAACGCCGAACAACCCTATCTGCGGGGCTGGTATCGTTTTCTCTCATAACATCAGAACTCGCTATTAGTTCCCATACAAGATGCTCTTCCTCCGGCATAACCTGCCTTCGTATAGCCAGATCCCGAAGAGATGGATTTTGACTCATAAGAGCTATGTGATGCGGCGTAATTGAAAAAATCCTTTTATTTTGATTTAGCGCGTCTATAGCATTTCCTTCCCCGGGCGTCAATTTAACTCCCATTTTTTCCATGTCCGCCCGGTTACGTACAATATGTCTTGCCTGCCACTTCCAATTATTCCAATCAGCCTCAGTTCCATTAAAAACTTTAAGTATATATTTTTTATTTTTCTCATATTCTCTTACAAGCTCCGGGGACAACCCGGAATCTATTCCCAAAAAGGCAGTGTCTGCGGAAAAAGATAGAAAATCAAGGATTGGCTCCCGGATCCTGGCCGCGGCTGCTCCTTGCATTTTATTCGCCATATCCATAACTATGCCCAGGTCCGCATTTTTAGCAAATCTATCCTGCATATCTCCATCAAGCCTTCTAAACATATGGATAAATTCATAGAAGAAACTAATATCGGTTTTTTCCAGCAAGTCCCCGGTCTTCCCCTGCCCTGAATGAGCTAATTGCCATAAATATTCAATGATTGAATATTCCGGCGCATTATTATGCTCCCTTTTTAATGCCTTATTTACTAAATCTATAAAATAGGGCTGAAGCATACTCTGAAAACTGTTTATTATACCGTAAATAATAAGCTTTTCATTGTCAGCAAGATCACTATAAGGCCCATTCTTCTCACCCGAAAACAATGTATCTCGCTTTTCATTTAAATAAGAGATCAATTTTTTCCTTGCCGTTTCTGCGTTTTCCGCCTCTTTAATAATCTTGTAAATTTTACCGTTGCTCTCCCACATCCTGTTAATAAGGAGCAGTTTGTCCTCTTTTGCCTCTCTCGCCGGCATTTCAAGAGCCTTGACATTGCGTATAGCAGCCTCACTATCCGCTGTTTTGGCTAGTGACTCTATGACCAGCCCTGCCAATTCATGAAGTTTGCCTATTATCCTTACATTGCTGTCAGGATATCCTTCGGAATAAATAGTATAGTATTCACGCGCTTTTTCATACCATTCGAGTATCTGTTCGACGCCGGCGCTTTCATTTCGGATCTTACTGACAAAACTATCCCCATATTGTTCATAAAATTCTTTTAACCTTTCTATGCCTTTTGACGTATTTGAAGTAAGATTAATCCTCAGGCAGGTTTTACCGGATATATCTATGCCATATACCGAACTGTTAAAAAAGAACAGCCCTGACATAGCCAGCGATAATATCTTTATAGTATAATTCTTTAATAAGTTATTAATATCCATAGACATAAAAAGGCCACGTCTTCCATGGCCCTGGGTTTATACCGCTCTTTACATTAAAATAAATTGTACCATAACAGGGGATCACGGTCAATATTTAGATTTGCGTATAGTAAAGACTATAGTTGGGTCTGTAGTTTTTGAATTTCCTCCATCGAAAAAAAAGATGCGTCAACATCCGGAAAACGGGCGTTCACCTTATAAGTTTTACCTTCTTCGATCTCCTCGATTCGTTCTATATCCTTGTAGGCAAATATATACCTTATCTTTATATCCTTAAAACCGCTGCGCCACATCGCCCTCGCGGCGCTGGCATTTACCGGCGTACCTGATATTATCTCGGAGCCTGAGTATTTAGAGAATTCCGGCCGGCCAGGCATCCATCGATATATTAAGGGGAAAAGCCTTTTTCCCCGCAAATACGAATATTTATCATCTATTTCCGCGTGTAAAAACAACAGCGCGGCCGGCCCAGCCACATTCCAGTCATCGAAAGTTCTGTAGCCAACAATATCTCCATTTTCTATATTAATAATATCTATCCAGTTAGGCTCGATTATTAACCTAAGGCCTCTGCCGGCAAATACTTTTTCCACTATCCGCGCAACTCTATAGTGGTCAAATTCAGCTATCTTATCCAGCTCCACAAGAGCCTTGTCAATCTCTTTGACGTCATTACCGGATAGTCTATTTACAATCTTTAGATCTTTTATTGCTTCATCCGTAATATTAGAGTTCAGGACCAGGTAATCCGCTCTTATCCGGACATATTCGTTCCCGCGGGATAAAGTAAGCACTCCTTTAACCATCTTATCAGGATCTTCAATCGGTTCTCTCCAACTCCTCATATGCGGTAAAATCTTTCCTTTTCTAAAAGCGAGATACCCCTTGCCTGTCCATGGAGGTATGCTCTTTTTAGTTACATCAACCGAGACCGTCCTTAAGTCCACTCTTGCCCTCATGCGGCTTAACGGGATCCCTGGCGCGGGGCGCACAAATGAAAATTTTAATGGGGCGATTTCTCCCTGTCCTCTCAGCATATTGAACTGGGCAGCAACCAACACCTGCGTCAAATCTCTCATAACCATATGCTTTTTTTCTTCCAACGAAATCGTATCGTGGTATAAATGATACGCCCGCTCCAAATAATAATCCCTCATTTCCTGCGGGATGCTGCCTTCCCAACCTAACTTTTGTAATTCTTTATAACTTTCGTAATCCTGGTAATTTTGAATTCCTTTTTCTTCCGATTCTATCCAGTAAGCTTCTATCTTTGTATAGATCTCATCCATACGCTTAAGCATTTCTTCATAGACACCTTCTTCTTTGGCGAATTCATTTGTGCTGACAAAGGTCAGGACATCTTCCGCGCCCAAAACCTTTACCAGCTGCCGCATGCCGCCGCTGTAATTCCTGATGGATTCCTGGATTTCTCCGCTCCTGCCTTCTATAAAATCGCCCGCAAGGTCTTCTATATAAAAAGTATAATGCAGTCCCGGCGCGTAAATTTTTTGGACATTTTTATGGATATCATACAATCTCTCCAGCGCCACCAGTTCATTTAAATCTACGGCGTTCTCTTCGCCGGTAACAAGATGCTTTTTAGGCGCCCAGGTCATCACCACCTCTATCGGTACTTTTTTTTCAATGCCTTCTATTATCCTTTTCTCAATATCCTTTATATTTTCTCGCAAAGGATAGCTTCCTAATCGGGTTTTACGGCTGCCTATGAACATATCCGTTATTTTATCGGCAATCTTATCCTTATCCATATTTTTACCTATCAACTGCTCGGTTTCCAACAGCCCCTTATCCAAATCCAGAAAATGCTGTAAATATCCCCTGACCGCCGTAATTATTTCATCACCGGGGATATCGATATCTTCGTTGCAGTGGTAGTCTATTTTTAACGCTAAACTGTCAATATCGCGGCTGAATTCAATAAGGTGGTTAACAAAATTATAGCATGATGAGTTGCCTAACGACTTGAAGTAACGAGCGGCGCTATCCGCTTCCTGTCCGAAAAACTCAGGCATAAACACATTATAAAAATATTCATTGTCAAAAGGGAGCCTCTCTCTTTTTTTGGTGTCCCATAATAAAACCTTGTTGTTCTCTTTGACAGTTTCCCATGGCGCGTAACAGTTCGTGTAGATATTCGCCAGGCATCTCAAAGGGAATTCCCAGCTTAATAAAAAAGCCCTGTCCTCCACACTCCCCTTATTCTTTATGATGCTCTCATTGTCTATAAACTCAAGGAAAGTCCCCCAGTTAATTATGGTATTGGATGACGCTTTCCTGATAACGTTGTTTTTAATGGACGCTTTTATATTCTTCGCCAATGTTTTATACAGATAATTGAAATACAGCCCTCTTGCCTCCTCTACGTCCTCTGTGCCGAAAACTTCGCATATATATTTTTCAAATATAGAGGTACTTACCGCATCCGCCCTGCTTGAGGCAAATGCCTCCAGCCTGTAAGTATTATAACTCAATCTTATACCGCTCCATGCCTCTTTATAGACGCTGTCTTTCGGCAATTCCGGCAGGTTAGCCCTGTCGAATAACTTTATCATATCTATCATATTAGCCGAGCATACCCCTCCGTCAGTTCTTAAATCTCTTTCTATATCATAACCTTCTCTTTCCACTTCGGCGCTGGCCCCAACGCCTCCTCTTGTAGGAAAACCGTCATCTTTAGCGCCATAATAATCTAACGCCGGTATATACACGGATTTACCTTCCAGCTCAGGCAATACCCCTTCCCTGGGATTGAAACTATAACAGCCATTGCCTTTAAACTCCAGGCCCGAAGCGAGCTTAAGCTTTATCTTCCCGGTTGAGGCAAGCCGCAAAAGCGCCTGCTGTAAATTTTTCCTTGTTATTTCTGTGCCTGCTATTTTTGAAATATCCTTAAAGGTACTCAGAATATGTGTTTTGCCGTTTTCCTCTATATACGGGACAACCCATGGACCGGGTATGGATATTACCCGCCCTCCGGTGGCAAATGCCTTGATCTTCAGCGGACTGCCTTTTTCATCAACAACCTTTTTCATCCCGCATCTTGACAGTTCTTTATCGGTAAACAGCCTCCCGTCTATGTGATATATGCCTTCTCCCATAATAGGTATAAAATTATCGACCCATATATTATCAGGTTTATTATCACCGGTTAACTCGAATATAGAGCATGATACTTCTTCCAGCTCTTCAATATGATAATAAGCTTTGGACGTGTATTTCGGCAGGCCGTTTGTCAGATTGGCTAAATCCGAATATACCATTTTACCCGTGGTCGGGCTTACAGACAGGCCGCTTATCTCCCGTTTTCTGAGGGCTCCTGTCCTGGCGCTGAATCCTTCCATGTTATCCAGCGAGAAAACAGGGAAAACCTCCCGCAACACGCGCAAAGCTTCCCTGTAACAATTATCGCTTTTAATTCTATAAAACTCCGACATTACCTTCATTATCTCAGGCCTGACGCCCGCTGGAACACGAAGATAAAACCTGTCTCCGGCATACCCTAACTCAGCATAAAAAAACATAATAATTGCGAGGAGTACAGGAATTATTTTTATATTTTTCATATATTTAATCCCTTTAAAAAGTATTGGATATTAACAGACATAAAAAGGCCATCTTTACCATGGCCTTAACTTTATACTGTTATTTACGTTAAAATAAATTATACCATACTATAAACCCGTAGTCAATATTTATACATAAAGGCGGTAACAAACTGCCGGGAAACCGTCCAACTGTCATAAATAGAATACTTACCGTCTTCATCCGTGTCGCGGTAAACTTCAAAATTGACATCTCTGCCGGAAACAACTATATTTAACCAGGCGTCATATTTATGGCTATTTGGCGGAGGGCAGGTAACCGGCACTACCTGCCATACATTGCCGCCTGCGTGTTGATAACGCGAATAACAGTGCGTATGGCCGCATATATAAGCTGTTACGTCTTTTTCTTCCAGTAAATTCCAGAAGGCATCCCGATTTTCAGGATATTTATCCAGGCTATCGCCGGAATGGCGGGCCGTTTTCCAATATTCATCAGGCACGCTAAAAGCCGGCTCGTGGCCGAATACGAATATAAAAGGCCTGGTATTTTTATCCAGATCTTCTTTCAGCCAGCTAAACAGCGAGGGAACGATATTGCCGTCAGCCTTGGTGTCACTCGCGCCGTCATAATATTCATTCAATACTACAAAATGCGCGTTTTTATAATCAAAAGAATACGTGGTTTCTTCGCAATTAAGAGGCCCTTTGTTTACTATATACGGCAAAGAATGAAATTCGTTCCTGATCCATTTCATATCGGAGCCGGCACGGTCATCCAATTCATGGTTTCCCGCCACAGGATACCATACTGCATCAGTCCCGAATTCTTCGTCTATTATCTTCCGGTTTTTAGCTACAGGGTTTATGTCTCCCGCGGAGATGTGGAATGCCCCGGGGCCTCCTGCTTTCTCATTAATAGCTTTACAGACCTTTCTGAATCCTTCGTGATTATTCCTCATATCCGCGGTGACGGTAAAATGAAAAGAATTCGAGTTATCGTCCGCGGTTATAAATCCCGCCGAAGATAGACTTAGGACAAATATCAACGCGATAATCTTGAAATTGAGATATTTTTTGAGGTATGCCATATGTGTTCATGGTGCCGGAGGTGGGAGTTGAACCCACATGGCCTTGCGACCACTGGTTTTTGAGACCAGCACGTATGCCAATTCCGTCACTCCGGCGACAACTTTCCCAAACCCGCATTGGGGATGGGGAAGGTTTCGCCCCAATGCGGGTTTGGGTCTTATATCACAGCGCCCATTTTTCTGAATTTTTCGTAGCGAAGCCTGAGAAGTTCGTCTTTCGGGATTGCCTTTAATTCTTTCAATGCTTTTTTGATGGTTTTCTTTATAGCCTGCGCGGCTTTTTCAGGGTCACGATGGGCGCCGCCCAGGGGTTCGGGAATTTCCTCGTCGATGAGCCCGAGCCCAAGGAGGTCTTTCGCGGTAAGTTTCAGCACCTCCGCCGCCTGCGGGGCTTTTAACCTGTCTTTCCAGAGTATGGCGGCGCATCCTTCGGGCGATATTACGGAATAATAGGCGTTTTCCATTACATAGACCCTGTCCCCTATGCCTATGCCAAGCGCGCCTCCGCTCCCGCCTTCGCCTATAACAGTGACTATGACAGGGACTTTCAGGAGCATCATCTCCCGCAGGTTATACGCTATTGAATTTGCCTGGCCTCTTTCTTCCGCGCCTATGCCCGGATAAGCGCCAGGTGTATCGACAAAAGCGACTATGGGGACATCGAACTTGTCCGCCAGTTCCATAAGCCTCATTGCCTTGCGGTAGCCTTCGGGATGCGCGCTCCCGAAATTCCTCATAAGATTCTCTTTTGTATCCCTGCCCTTTTGATGCCCCAGCACAAGCACCTTCTCCCCGTCTATCTTGGCCAGGCCTGCTATCATGGCTTTATCATCGCTGAACATCCTGTCCCCGTGTATCTCCACGAAATCCACCATGGTCATATTTATATAATCCATCGTGTAAGGCCTTTTCGGGTGCCTCGCTATCTGCACCCTTTGCCATGGCGTAAGGGATTCAAATACCTCTTTTTTTAATTTCTCGAGCCTCGCCTCAAGGGTCTTGATCTCTTCCCCCAGGTCTATACTCCCGTCAGCCGCGAGAGATTTCAACTCGTTTATCTTGCGCTCCAATTCCAATATCGGTCTTTCAAAATCCAGCACTATGCTTGACATTTCAAACCTCGTTTAATCCGTTATCGTGACTTCAGTGCCGGCAGGCACTATCTTATAAAGCTCCTCTACCTCGGCATTGATCATCCGTATGCATCCCTGGGTAGCCTGCTGCCCTATCTTTTCCGGGGCTGTCGTACCGTGAATGCCGTAGCCCGGAAGGTTAAATCCCATCCATCTTGAACCAAGCACGTTGTCCGGGCTTTCAGCCGGCACTATAGCCTTCTCCGTGTACCACACGGGATCCATAATCTTATTCACTATCCTGAAAGTCCCGACAGGCGTACAGTTATTTTCACCGGTTGAAACACGATAAACCTTCACGACATCGCTATCGTCAAGAAGCGTCAATATGTTCTGGGATTTATCCACCAGTATTTTATATTTTGCCTTTGAGATTTTCAATTTCGAACGGGCCCTTATATTGTCGTTTTTGAGAGAATTGGATATCTTTATAAGATCCACCGTAGTCCCGAATTTTTTCGCTATTTTTATGAGACTATCCCCGGGCTCCACTTCATAAAGCGTGTCCTTACCTGTTATAGTCTTGGAAAAGAGGATATCTATGTTAAGCTTGCCCAGCTTATCCTGGACATCCGAAATGTTCTCTATATTCTGGTATTTTGCGAGGATGAGCCGGTATATCTCCCTTGCCTTTACTTTGTCATCCCTGCCCTCATAAGACCCTCCCAGTTTGAAATATGTTTTGCCGAGGGCCTTTGATGCCGGATTTTTTTCCGCGATCTGGTCTAAAGCGGCTTTTGCCTCATCCAGCTTACCGTCTTTAATAAGTACTTCTACAAACCTGGCATCCGAGCCGCCGGAATTTTTTATCCCAAAGACAACAGCCGCGGTTAAACCTGCCGCGACTAAAATTATCCCCGCTACAGCCAATACCCTGTTCACTATTACCTCCAAATTTTGTGAAACAAAATTTGTCCCGAGCCGCCCTTATTTTTCAGCTGGTGGCGAGGGGCTATTTTACAAATAACAGAAAAGCGCGACCAGGATGCCTATTGCGGCGCCTATGAATACCTGTATAGGCGTATGCCCCAATAATTCCTTGAGCCTTTCCTGTTGAATGCCTTTGTTTAAATATATGTCCTCTATTATCTTGTTCAACGCCTCTGCCTGGTGCCCGCTCTGCCGCCTGACACCCTGGGCGTCAAACATTATTATAAACGCGAAAAAAAATGCCATGGCAAAAAACGGGGACCCGAAACCATACGTAAAGCCTATTGCCGAAGCAAGGGCCGATACTGTAGAGGCATGCGAACTGGGCATGCCGCCTGTCCCTACAAACCATTTGAAATTAAACTTTTTTTCGCGCACCACCCCTATGGCGACTTTTATGGTCTGTGCCACAAGCCATGCCATAAGCGCTGTAAAAAACACCTGGTTTTTGGCAAAAAATCCCACATCCCACCCCTTTAAAACCTTAGTTTTAATTCCTTATTATATATAATAGATAGGTGTTATGGCAAGTAAAATTAGCGGGCTCTAAAATCTCATCGTGCCTGACAACGAAAAGGCCATTTCGTTGATAAGCCTTAACTCAACGCTCAATAAGTACCAGCTTGAAAGAGAGGGTATTATATCACATCCCGCGACAATGCCTATGCGCTCTTTATTACCTGCGTCATAAGTGGAATACAACAGCCCTGTACTGCTCTGGGTAAATTCCACGTTAACCTCTGAATCCGAATAAGTAACGCCTAAATAAGGCACTGTATAACAATCCTGTATCCCAAGCGGGAATATGAATTTCTTACTGGCCAGTAAACTGAACTGCCACTCTCTTATCTCGAATGTCTCATTTGTAGCCGCGGCAGTGGCAACAGACCCGTCTATCTTTGCCGTATCGAAATCCAGCTGGGTATCTTTATATTGGCCGTCTAAGGTCAATTTTATCCCCGTAGCCGCGAATTCCCATAATTTTGCCTTTAATCCTCCCGTATAAACAAAACCCGGGTCGGCGTCTACTTTGATAGCCTGGCCGTGCTGCTCCCACTTTACCCGTATATTGGAACTGCCTATCTTCACATAAGGTTCGATCACGTTCATCCAATTCGCGGAAAATTTCAGATTGGCATTCTGGCCTTCGAGTTTCATGTTTGAATCGTCGGCCGGGGATGATTCCAGTTCTTTCTTGGATATAAACTCCACGTCGAAACCCGCTTTCATTTCCAGTTCCGATTCATAAAAATCCAATGTATCGCCTACTGCCTCTTCCTTTGAGAAAAAAGACGACTCAGGCACCGTCATATCAGCCGGCCCGCCCACAGTCGCCGCGAAAGAAGCGTTAGCGAAAAATAATGACAAAACTATCGTTATAATAGCGGTGTTTTTTCCCATTATCCGCCTCCTTAAAACTTAACCGTACCGCCTAAGCTCAGCGCGATCTCATCCACGAGCCTGAGCTCCAGGCTATAGATAAAAGAACTGCTTAAGCTGGGTATGATATCGCATCCCAGCACAAAACCGTAAACTTTTTTATTATTAGCGTCAAAAAGCGAAAAATCTGTCCCGGGCGCGTCCGGGTCTTTAAAACTGACGTCCACGTTGGAATCGGAATAAACTACGCCCGTATAAGGCACCGCGTATATACTCTGTAATTTTAACGGGATCTCAAATTTTTTGCTTGCGAAGAGGCCTGCCTGCCATTCGTCAACGTTAAACGTGGCGCCCTGGTCTATCACGCTTGTCCCGTTTACCGTAATCTCTTCCGTGTCAGGCTCAGTGGTCCTGTATTGGGCGTCACCTGTCAGCCTGATACCCAGATTCTCGAATTCCCATATATTGGCCTTTACCCCGCCGCCCCAGGCAAATCCATAATCGGCATCCACCTCTATTTCCTGGCTGCCATGTTTCCATTTTGTCTCTAAATTAGAAGTACCTATTTTAACGTACGGCTCCACCCTGTTAAACAACGTCAATCCCAATTTTCCCGTATACCACTGGCCCTTCAATTCCGCTCCCTGCAACTCCTTGGTTGTATTCAGGTCCTTATCAAAAACAAATTCCGCGTCAAAAGACGCTTTTATCTTAACCACCTGTTCGTATTCATCCAGGGTACCTTCTATCACTTCTTGCCTCAAAAAAGCCGACCGCCCTGGAACATCCAGATCAAGAGAATTTCCTACTGTAGCCGCGTAAGAAAATTTAGAGATATAACCTATTGTAAATATTAAAGATATGAATACAAAAAGTCTTTTTTTCATAATCCATTACCTTTCTTTATAATTAATTATAATATAGTATTTTATTTTATAACGAAGTATACCTTATAGAACAATAAATGTCAAGCCGGCCTGGTTATTTTTTATTTTTTTGAAAGAAAACTCCTGTTGAGATGTGTCATATATAATAGCGGCTCACGCTAATGTTACATTGTGACAGTGTCAGAGTGTAACATTAGCTAACCATAGGAGGTATTATGCTATCAAGGATACTTTCAGCAGCTACAATAGGGATCGACGCAAAGCCTATCGAGATCGAAGTTGATATTACAAGGGGCCTTCCGACCGTGATAATAGTCGGGCTTCCGGATACCGCCATCAGGGAATCCAGAGACAGGGTAAAATCCGCTATAAAAAACAGCCAGTTTGAGTACCCGCGTGAAAAGATTACCATAAACCTTGCGCCATGCGATATAAAAAAAGAAGGCCCCTCGTTCGACCTTCCGATAGCCATAGGCATACTCGCGGCTTCAGGCCAGATAGATTTTAACAGCGTAAGAGATTTCGTGTTCCTGGGGGAACTTGCCCTGAACGGCAGGATAAGGCCTATAAAAGGCGCGCTTCCGATAGCGATGTCTTTGAAAAATTCCCATAAAAAACTTATATTACCCGAAGAAAACGCCTATGAGGCAAGCGTTGTGGAAGGCGTCCAGACCTATCCCGTAAGCACACTGGGAGACATATGTAATTTCCTTAACGGTTTACATAAGATAGAACCTGTTACCCCTGCCAAAGAAATATTGACAGAAAATAAGCAATACTGCGATCTGGATTTCGCGGATGTAAAAGGCCAGTTCCTTGCCAAGAGGGCAATGGAAATATCCTGCGCAGGGAATCATAATATTATAATGATAGGCCCTCCGGGCAGCGGCAAGACCATGCTGGCTAAAAGGCTTCCTACAATAATCCCTGGCATGACCCTTGAAGAATCCCTTGAAACCACAAAGATCCACAGTGTCTCAGGACTTATCCCTGCAAAAGGCTCCGTCATAAGGACAAGGCCTTTCAGGACCCCTCACCATACCGCGTCCGACGTGTCGCTGGTAGGAGGAGGTACTATCCCAAAACCGGGCGAGGTAAGCCTCGCGCATAACGGAATTTTATTCATGGATGAACTGCCTGAATTCCACAGGAATGTCCTGGAAGCGCTCAGGCAGCCGCTGGAAGACGGCTATGTGATAGTTTCCAGGATTAACAGCATAATAAGATACCCCTCCCAATTCATGCTCGTATGCGCGATGAACCCCTGCCCGTGCGGTTTTTTGACCGACGCGAAAAAAGAATGCCACTGCACTCCTAACCAGATACAGAAATACATGTCAAAGGTCTCAGGCCCGTTATTGGACAGGATCGATATCCATATCGAGGTCCCTTCTGTCAAATACAAAGACCTGTCGGATGAAAATTCAGCCGAAAAGTCAGCGGTCATAAGAGAAAGGGTCCGGCGTGCCCGGGAGATCCAGTTGACACGTTTTAAGAATGACAGGATATTCTCAAACTCCCAGATGAGTTACAGGATGATCAGGAAATATTGCGGGTTAGACGAGCCAGGCAGGGAATTATTAAAAATGGCGCTGGCGGAATTGGGTTTCAGCGCGAGATGCTACGATAAGATACTAAAAGTCTCCCGTACCATCGCGGACCTGGAAGAAAAAGAAAATATCGACTCAGACCATGTATCTGAAGCTATACAATATAGAAGCTTGGACAGGAATATGTGGATATAGTCATATTGCAGGGCCTGTTTTCAGCGGATGTTTTTTTCGATAATATCGACCAGCTTTTCTACATCTATGGGTTTGGATATGAAGGCGCGGCCGCCTATGACGCCATTCTTTTCTTTTATCTCATCCTGCTTCACTACCGCGGTTAAAAATACCACCGGGATGTCTTTAGTGTCTCTGTCCCCGCCTAACTGATTGCAGACGTCTCCCCCGTCCATCCCGGGCATCATAACATCCAATAAGATCAAGTCAGGCTTGAATTCCTTGGCGGCGATAAAACCATACATACTCTTATTTTCTGTTTTAACTTCATAGTTCCCGGTCAGCTCAAGGTTTGATTTTATTAATTTAGTAAAATCCTCTTCGTCGTCGATGATCAATATCTTTTTCTTATCCATTCTCCAGCCCTCCTTTGAATCCTTTTAAAACATTGTCTATTTTAGTTTTTAACTCACCGGCGTCTATCGGTTTAGTGATGTAGCCGTCCGCCCGTAATTCCAGCGCCCTGGATTTAAACGGCGCATATCCTAACGCGGTCAGCATGATCACCGGTACCTTGAAAGTATCTTTGTCTTTTCTTAATATCTTCAATGTTTCGATACCGTCCATATCAGGCATAAGGATATCCAGAAGTATCAGGTCAGGTTTTATCTTCTGGGCCCAGGCAATGCCTTCCATGCCGTTAGCGGCCGTAATTACTTTAAAATCGCCTGCTGATTCCAGATTCATTTTAAGGAGTTTGCGCAGGTCTTCTTCGTCATCTATGATCAATATGGTTTTTTTCGGCATATCAGCTGTTTACCGTATGTAAAGTAATGATTAATTTTGTGCCTTTTCCAGGATAGCTTTCTATATTTATCAATCCCCTGTGCATATTAATTATATTCATGGTTACGCTTAATCCCAGGCCCGCGCCTCCGGCCGGGCCTTTGGTGGTAAAAAAAGGATCGAATATTTTCTTCAGGTTTTCTTCTGAAACACCGATGCCCGTGTCCTCGATCTCAACTATTACAGCCCATTCCCCTGTTTTAAAACAGTCCCCTTCTCTCCGGCCTATGCCATTTCTTGATTCCTCCAGTTTTTTGTCATAACTGCGGATCGTAATTTTTCCGCCGTCAGGCATAGCCTGGATCGCGTTTAATAATATATTGATAAATACCTGTTCTAATTTATTTTTATCCGCCAGGACCATGGGGATGTCTTTTTTTGTTTCCATTACAACTTGGATGTTCTCGAATTTAGATTTTGCCCTTACCAGGCTCAGGGAGACCTCTAAAATAGAGTTCACATCTTCCGGATTCAGCTCCATGCCTCCGGCCTTGGAAAAATCAAACAGGGCATTTATAATCTTATCCGCCCTGTTTACGCTGTTCTTAAGCATAACAAGCGTTTCTGAGATGTCCTGTCCGCAGGGAGATATCTTTTTTTCCAGGTAATTTACCGCCTGCAATATTATACCTAAAGGATTCCGCACTTCATGCGCCACGCCGCTGGCGAGCTGGCCTATAGCGCTTAATTTCTCCGCCTGGATAAGCTGGCCCTGGGTTTCTTTCAGCTTAACATAGGCCTCTCCTACTTCTTTTTGCAGTCTCTCTTTTTCTTTTTTGGCGCTATACCTCTCAATACTGTTCTTGATGACCATATCCAGCGTATCGTTGTACATCACATCTTTGACTATGTAATCATACGCCCCTTCCTTCATCATATCCACCGCGACCTTTTCATTCCCTAAAGCGGTAACCACAATAAAAGGCGTATCTTTGTTTTTATTGTTCATCTCTTTCAATATATCAAGCGCGGTCAAACCCGCGAGACGATAATCACAGAGCACCGCATCGTAAGGGCCCTCAAATATTTTTTTCAGGCCTTCGCGGGAATCCATGGCAAAATCTACCTGATAATCCTTGTCTGCTTTTTGCAGGATCCTTTTTGTAATCTCGATATGGTCGGGGTTATCTTCGATCAGCAGTATTTTTATAGGCATCCGCTATTATTTCTCCGAGCCGTTGGGCGGAAATATATTCAACAACCCCCAGTACAAACTTATTTCTTTCACGACCTCTACAAAGTTTTCGAAGTTAACCGGCTTCTGTATAAAACTGTTGCATCCCCCGTTATAACTTTTTACGATATCCTCGTCCCTTTTTGAAACGGTAAGCATGACCACAGGTATTGTTTTCAGGACAGGGTCTTTCTTGACGGCCATAAGGACATCTATGCCGTTAAGCTTAGGGAGATTTATGTCCAGGAGTATCAGGCCGGGTTTCGGACTTACAGATGTATCCTTATAATCCCCTTCGTGCCTTAAAAAATCCATGGCCTCCTGGCCATCCCTCACGATCCACAGCCTGTTAATTACCTTTGCTTCCTTAAGGGCCCTTTTGGTTATCTCTATATCGTCAGGGTTGTCCTCGACCAGAAGTATCTTGATAATCTTATGTTCTTCCGTCATCATGCCCTCCTTTTTTTATTCTGCCTGCTTTTTTCTGTTCTTCCAGCGCCTTTTTGATGTCCTCTTCGGTTACAAGTTTCTTTTCCAGCAGGATCTCTCCTATTAATTTACCTCCCAATATCACGCTCTTTTCCTTTGGAATGGTAAAATAGAACACGGTGCTTTCCTCTGGCACAGACTCAAGCCAGATTTCGCCTTTATGCATCTGGATTATTTTTTTAACTATCGTAAGGCCCGCGCCTGTGCCTTCCGCGTCCTCCCTCTTGCCAAGCCTCTGGAATATCTCAAATATCTTTTCGAAATATTCCTCTTTTATCCCGATACCGTTATCCTTTATATAGAATTTATGAAAATCTCCGTCTTCACTATAACCTATTTCTATGACGGGTTTTTGCTTATCATTAAATTTCAGGGCGTTGGAGATAAGATTCAGGAAAACTTCCGCTAACCTTATGCGGTCGCAAAATATTCTCGGGAGCTTGTCTTTTATTATAATCTCGGCGCCTTTCTGTTTTATCGAGAATTCAAGCCGCATCTTGGCCTCCTGTACCAGGTCCTCTATCTCAACCTCCTCTATGGCGCTGCCTCTTTTCTTGAGCCTGGATATCTCGAGCAGGTCTTCAATAAGCCTTTTCATCCTTTCCGTGTTCCCTCTTACGCGCTCCAGGTAATGCCTTGCCTCCTCGCCTAACTTATCCCCGTAATCGTCCATGACGAATTTCGAATAGGCGTCTATGCTCCTCAATGGTTCTTTCAAATCATGCGAAACGATATAAGTAAAGTCGTCCAATTCTTTATTTATGCTTTCGAGGGAGGCCTTTTGATGCTCCAGTATATCTTTCGATTCCCCGAGGTCTTCCGCCACATTCTTTATAGCCATACGGGAATCTTCCACTTCCTGTTTCTGCTTCCTGAGCAATTCCTGCCGCTCTTTAAGCTCTATGATGAGTTTTTCCCGTTCCTCTTCGGTACTCCTGCGCTCTGTTACATCTCGGTCAATACCGCGGTAACCAAGCAGGTTCCCATTGCCGTCAAGGATTGGCGTGCCGCTGGTCTCCAGGATAACTATATGGCCGTCTTTATGCATATTACTGTTCAAGAAATTCTGAAACGCCTCTTTTCTGGAAAACGCTTCAAAGGCGGCTTTCTTCAACGCCTCCCGCATATCAGGCGGAAAAAAATCATAAAAATGCTTTCCCAGGACTTCTCCCGGTTTGTAGCCTAATATCCTTTCCACCATAGGACTGCTGTACGTATAACGACCCTGGCTGTCTATCTCCCATATCCAGTCCCCGCTATTGATTGCGACGTCATTGAATCTGTTCTGTTCATCCCTTAAAACCTGCATCGAAACCGTTGTTTTTTGCAGATATTCCGTCATTTTATTGAAAGAATCCGCTAACTCGCCTATCTCATCCTTTGAATAAATTTCCACTTTTTTGGAAAAATTCCCCCTGGCTATTGAATTAGCGACGTTAACAAATTTCAAAATAGGCCTGGCTATGCCTCTCGTTAAAAGATATGATACTATTACACTGGCGACAAATATAACTATAAAAATCAGGAGGGTTACTTTCTTCAGGTTATTCGCCACCGACATAAATTCATTATAAGGCAGAATAACCAGAACAGACCATCCCATCTCTTTAAACGGCGCGTACGCGGCAAAACCTTCTATCCCCAATATCTCGGTGCGGCGGCTAAAACCAGCTTTCAGGGCCTTGCAGTCTGAAATTATTTTTTCCGCTTCTTTGCCGCGGCCGGTTATCGGTGCAAAAATACCGGATGCTCTCTGGGAATCCGACAAGATATTGCCGTTAATATCGATCAAAACTACGTACCTGGCTTCGGAAATATTATCATTTATGATATTGCCGATATTGGAAACAGGTATGCCCGCCATAAGCGTACCGATCAGTTCATCCCCGAAATAACCATACATAGATAGCATAAATCTTATTGCCGGCTCGCCAAGTTCAGATTCAGGTTCCGCGGCGCCGGTAATGACCTTATTAGGTTCCAGGAGGGCCTTCTGAAATATAGGGTCTCCACTTAAATCCTGCAAAGACTCATCGCTTATTACATTACCCTTTACCAGCTTTACCTCTTCCATCCCTTCCCTGTTCACGTAGGCTATTAAAGGAAATTCCCCGCTGAATTTCGCAAAATATTCCTTTAAGGCCATATCCCTGAAAGTACTATGAAAATCCGAGAACTCCCTGCTGTTTACGATCCTTTGCATCAGGGCCTTATTCGCGGAAAAATAATATTCTAATCTTTGTATCTTGGAATAAGCGATGTATTTGAATTTTCTTTCCTGGGAGGTATTAATATAATTTGTAATTAAAAGATAGCTGGCTATACCCATTACCAGGGTGCCTAAAAGCGCCAATCCGGCGTGGGACGCGAATATTTTTATTTTAAACGAACCTAATTTCATATGAGGGGGACCGCTCCATTGTCAGCTATGATACTTTGGCCTTCAGGGCTTAATATAAAATCCACAAAGGCGCGGGCAGCGCCTTGAAGTTCCCCTTTCCAGGCAATACCGAAAGGAACCGCTAATCTATAACTGCCGTCCTTTATATTTTCCACGGATGGATATACCCCCGCTATTTTGATTACTTTCAGGCCGCTATTTTTTACCATACTCAAAGGCGCGTAGCCTATAGTATTATCATATTTCGCTATAGTGCGGATCATTTCCGGCGTGCTGTAAATTATCTGGTTGGAAGACTTTTCAATACTATCCCAGCCGGGAATATTTTTTTCCAGAACAGTGAGGCAGGAATCGCCCGACTCTCGCTGAGCAGTATAAATTTTTTGTTTTTTACCGCCTAATTCGCTCCATGACGCGATCCTTCCCGAAAAAACCCCGAGCAGCTGCTCAAACGTCATGCTGTCTATTCCCTTGACCCCCGGATTAACGGCAAAAACTACGGGAGAATAGGCAAAGATCTTATAATCCAATCCATCTGCCTTTTCCTTATCCTTGAGCGGTCTCGCTATCCTGGCTAAATCGCATGTCCCCCGGGTTAGCGCTTTTATCCCCCCACTGCTGCCTATGCTCTCAGGGACATCGACCTTTGTGCCGGGGTTGGCCTTTTCAAATTCCACAGCCAGAACCCTTATTAATTCCTGGTTATCCCCTGAACCCGAGATAACAATCTCTTCTTGAGCCGCGCAGATATTACCTGCCATACTGAATATAACCGCGCAGCTTAAAACCAATACCGGTATTTTCTTCATATCTCGCGCCTTTTTTAAATTCGCCTTAAAAATCCGTCTGCCATTCTATCCTGAGCATGTCATTGTCTACCTTACCTGTCCCCGCGCCCGGCTCTTCCCCGTTGAATTCATACTCTCCCTGAAGCCGGGTCATCTTGTTGAAATTCCATATCGCGCCTAACGTTGCCTGGTTTAGGTCCCATGTATAAGAACTGGGAGCGGGGCTGATATCAGGATCCAGGCTGGAATACCGCGCGTAGAGGTCTAGTTTTTTACTTTTTCCTATATCCCTTAATATCCACATCGCGTACCATGAATCCAATCCTAAACCGGAGGTTTTACCATGCATGTATTCATATCTTAATTCCATGGGAATTTTTTTGAACTTATAGCTTATATCGGCCCCGAATCTCTCCTTTTTCTTTTTGGAGTATAAAGTGCCTAGATAAGTATTCAATGTAGACAGGTCTGCGGCGCTCAACTTTCCGGCTGACATTGAACCGCCTATTTGCAAACCCTTTACAGGCTCTATAGTGGAACGGAAACAAAATTCCTTATTTTGAGTGTCATCCGTATCTCCTGCCCTGTCCGCGATAAATAAAACCTGGCTTTTAGCGTTATCCCCTGCCTCGCGGTTCCCTACATCGCCGCCATTAAAAATACCCAGGACCAGCTTAACAGGGCCGAGCAGGCCTGCTTTTTTAAAGTAACGGTTATATTCCGCGCCCAATTGCCTCTCGCCTGTAAATGCCCTGGCAAGAAGGGAATAGTCTATGGAAACCCTGTCGCTGCCGGCCTGGGGAAGCCCAAAACTCGCCCTGCGAAATTTTCCAACCTGGCCATCGCCCCCGATAGCAGGCAGGCCGCTATATTTAGCGTAACCCTCGTTTACAAACGCTGTATCCGTAGTGCACTCCATTTTTCCCTTTATGGAAAAATGCTCATTGACATCTACTGTAATGTTCGGCTCGAAATTTGTCATTTTAAAACTGGGCTCTTCGCCCTGGGAATCTTCATACCTTATCTCAAGTTTCCCTCCAAATTTGACCGCCTTAACAGGCCTGTTAGAAGTCCAGACAACGGGCTGGCCCGCCGTTTCTTTTTTTACTTCTCCCCGCAGTTCTTCGGCTTCCTGTTCGCTGACCACGCCTTTTCTGACAAGCAGTTTCAACAAGGCATCCACCTCGGTAGAAGCCGAACTTACGCGCGGGATACAAAAAATACTGATAACTACCGCGCACAGGCCAATCAATATTTTCTTCAGTATCATCATTTATCTCTTGTTAAGAACCTTTATTTTATTCTTCGTACGGCGACTGCCTTCCGAGTTCCAGGCTCAATTTATTGACTTCCTTTTTTAACTCAATCATCTTGAGTTCACGGCCCACCATAATTTTATTAGTATCTTCTAAATTTTTCAAAAGTGCCTTCTGCCGTTCTTCCGCTTTTTTACGGTCCGTGATATCCATAAAACTCTCTAAAAGGCATTTACGGTCATTTAATGTTATCAAGGTTATAGTTTTAAGGATAGGTATCATACTGCCATCGCCCTTCAGCAGTATACGCTCAGAACCCTCAATATTCTGGCCTAAATCACTGACGGGGCATTTGCCTTTTTCCGCGGGGCAGATGTATCGATAGCATGGCTTGCCGATTATCCCTCCTCTATCCGCCCCTATCATCCTTACAGCCGCCGGGTTTGCTTCAACGATAATATGCGTCTCCGAATCTATAATAACTATCCCCACTTGCAACGAATCCAATATTATCTTCAGATACGATTCTTTTTCTTTTAAAGCGCCTTCGGCTTTCTTGCGTTCGGATATTTCTTTGAGCAAAACTTCTTTCTGTTCGAAGAATTGTTTTATCAGCCTGGCTATATTCCCGAATTCCGCTTTTTCATGGCGCAATCTATCTATATGCGCCGGATTATTCTCTTTTAAGGCCGCGGTTATCGACCACAATGGGATGCTTATCCAGTGCGTAAGACCTATCAGGATGACCAGCAAAACCATTACCATACATATGATGAACATAAAAGAGATCTGCCTGGATATCCTGTCAAAGTTCTTCATTGCCCTTGACTCACTCAACATAGTAAGGGTTGCGAGTATCTTGCCATCCCAACCGGAAAGAACCCTGGAATAAGATATCGTGTATTTTCCTTCAACGGCATCACTGGATGGCGGAACGGTTTGCGCGGCAAGAACAATCGCTATTCTCTGTCCGGTCAACTCGGAAAGCCCGTTGATATATTGTTCATCCCATAAGCGACCCGCGAAAAAATACCCCCTGATATCTGTCTGCCTTTCAACGTCATTGCTGGGGTGTATAGTCGCGCCCCTGACTTCCAGGAGGCCCCGGGGAGTGTTGATAAAAAAATAGCAGAACCTGGATTTTTCGAATAACTTCGGGATTACCTCAGCGACTGGGGGCATTGCCTCAAACCCTTCTTCCTCTCCAAGATTATTAACCGCGTATACAAGCGAAAAATTGGGATCGAATACCCATACCGCGCTGGCATTGTAGGTATCGAGACTCTGTCCTATATTATCCGCTCCCCACGTCATATCCCTTGTCGCGACAAACTCCACCATCTCATCCCAGTAAGTGTAATCGTAAACAAAGGTACTCAGCGACGTCCCTTCTAATTTTAATATCCCTTCGAAAAAAGTCGTCCTTTGATGTCTTTCGGAACCAAGGAGCGAAATTAGCCTTTCCTGCTCAAAACTTCTCTGGATCATGAATACGCTTAAAAATATAACCGATATCAGAGAAATCAATATTATGAATTTCGCTTTTATTCCCATTTTACCGCCTTTAAAACTCCACGGCCAGGCTGGCTTCGATTTGATACGCGCCGTCCGCCTCGCCATCGCCCCGGACAAACGGGGTAAAAATACTTCCGTCCGTATCGTCCCGTTTTTCTTTATAATACCTGCCCGGAAAAAAATAACCGCTGTATAAACTTATAATTACGTTTTCATTGAGTTCGTACTCAAAGTATAAATCTACCTCGTTGCCTAGCTCAGGCGACAATTTTTTCGACACTGTTTCAAAAACGCCTACCCCCTCTTCCGCCGCCCTAAGATACCACCAGTCAAAGGTAAATGAAAGCTTATCCGTCAATTGATAATCGAAACCTATATCAAAAAGGATTAGATTCTCAAATAAGCCGGGATCCCCGAGCGTAGTCGGCCGGCTGACCCCGTAATTCAGCCCCCAGCCATTGCCCATTGCCACTAAAGGCAGGAATTCCTGGTTCGGGCCCAGGGAATCCCATAAATTGGTATTCATGGGAGAATACGCGCTGAAAGCCCGGTTTTTCCCGCTTGTCAACTCCGTATCCCCGTTATCCGCCATTTCCGTGGTAACTTTGTTGCCTGACGCGTACGTAAACCTGGAGTGCGGGATCATCCTGCCAAGGTCATAAGAAACATCGCCGTACAGCAGATACCCCCTATGCTCTACATCTTTGAAAGCGGGATCGCTTGACTTCGCTTTTCCGAAATTCATAGCCCCTTCGGCTTTCACTGAAAGCTTGTCCAGGAGCAGGTTCCAGGCAAGCCCCGCTGTGCCGAGAAGATCTTTATTGGTAGGCGTGGAAAATACCCTAGCGCGGCTATCTCCGGAATTATCCGATAAAATCTCTATGTAAGGCTGGAAAGAATTTTTTCCGCGCTCCAGAATTACGTCCGCCGCGAAAAAATTCGCTTTATTTGATTGGTAGCTTATGCCTTGTTCCCTCTCCTGCTCTATCCTGGGCCCTAAAAAACTTCTATTAACCAGGTCAGGCCTGCAATAGTAAAATTTCCATTTTAAATCTTCTTTTCCACCGTATAAACTCAACGAGTAATTCTCATAGTAAGCCGGCACCGCTATATTATTGCCTGCCTCGTAAACAAAAAGGCCTGCCTTAGCTCTTGAAGGCAGGCTGTATAAGGGGAAATCATACCAGAATTCCTCTATGTGGGGCAGAAGCTCCCTGTCCTGGTAATTGTCAACCCTTCCGGAGGAATTTATCAGTGTATTGTGTGTAAATAAAGGCGCGTTGTAATCGGACGGACCGTTCCTTTCCAATTTTATATACGCCTCAGGTCCGTCATCTTTGAATTTAAGGTCCAGGTCAAGGCTATAATCTATGCCGAGATAAACCGTGGAATCATCTTTATTATTACTGTCCAGGTCTACGGTGTTTTTCATGGCAACCGCGTCTGTCCTGAAATACGGGGAGATAGCAAAGGTAAACTCTTCCTTTTCCG
>JBAZEP010000021.1:0-26031 GCA_041653835.1 Candidatus Omnitrophota bacterium | reverse complement strand
CGACCTACGGCGAGCTTTACTATCTGAACGCCGTACCAGGGCTTCAAATCATGTGTCCGGAACTTTTCAGCGTACAAATAGAAACCCCGGACTATACGAAAAGGGCGTGGTCCTACACCCTGGCGGAAGTTTTAAGAACAAAATACGCCGGCACGCTTATCGAGGATTTCATGACCGGCTACGCCGGGCTATTTTCCATGGAAACAAACACAGCCATGGACATAGGTTCGATATTCGTATTTGCCATCGTTATTATAATATCCGCCTGGAAATTTAAGGCTTCTCTACTTGCCGCTTTTACGGATGGTTATACAGTATTACTCCTGCTTATGCTGGAGGGTTTTATCTCCATGATAATAGTCGGCTTTATAGCTTTTCTTTCCACGCTGCTGGGGGGAATAATATTATTTTTTAACAGGTCATAAGGATGAAAAGAGCGCTCTTAATTTTAATATCGATATTTCTTTTTACAGCAGGTCCTTATGCTGCTTTCGCTTCCGATATCAGCGAGGCTAATTATACTGGCACGCTACAGGCAACAAATAGCGGGGCAGACGCGACGAATGTTGCCGCCAATTTTGCGCTTAGCACTACGGCTCTTATAACGGCCGGGCAGCTCAATGCCGACGCAATGAACGTTGTGGCAAGAGATGACTACGATAACACCGCTGTAATGCCCGGCTACGAAAATAATCCATGGATAATCTTCTATAACAACATTCAGGCCAACGCCAGCCGCAACGCTTATATTTATACCGGGGATGTTACAGGAGGAGAGGTATTCTACTTTCCCGGGTCCGGCGGGCTTACCGTACGGGACGCAATAACGGCCGAGGGTAATGATTTCGAGTGGCATTTTAACGACGTACAACTTACTTCCGGCGCTGGCGCAAGCCAGTATATCTATAAACACTCCAATGTTAACAGCGGGGGCATCGAGCTTTTTAAATCCGAGACCGTACCAGAAAATGTGACCGCAAGGATAGTTGTCCCGAGTGCTCCTTTAACTGTAACTTTATATCCAAACTCCGCAGGAGACAGCACTCAGCTAACACCTATAACTGCTCCTACAAACTGGGAATGTGTTGATGAGGCAGTTACTGATGATAATACTACATATGTTAAAAACTCTACCACTTCTTACTTGAAGGACTTATATAATCTTACAACGAGTGGTCTTGGAGGTGCTACTAGTGCTATTACTGCGGTTACTTTATACTTCAGAATATCTGGTATAGAGGGAGATACTGCATATGCTAAACCAGTTCTCAAATTAGGTGGTACTGAATCTATTGGCACCGAAGTTTCACAAGCTGGTGCCACCTATAACACGTTTTCTCAATCATTTTCTAGACCTGGAGGAGGAAGTTGGTCTTTGTCAGACCTTGCAAGTCTACAAGCAGGAGTCTTGCTCAAAGCAACAATTGCTCAAGCAAGATGTACTCAAGTTTATGTGGTTATTACCTATACGACCAGAACATATACCGATTTAACTGTCACTGGTGCAGATACTGATACTAGCCACGATTTCACGCTTTCGTTAGCGGGCGGCACTTTATCTTTCCAGATGGATAGTGAAGCCCCTGAGACTACCGCTTTTGTCGGCTCAATTCCAAACAGTACATCGGATGTAACACTTCTCGAGGGAGATGCCTGTTTATATGCCGAATCTGTTACCTACACCCAGGGCGGCACGGTAAGGGGTCAGTGGGCGTGGGAATACCCCGATGAAATGGACAGCACCCTCACCAACGGCACCGGCGCGGCTAGCGGTTCGCCTATTACCCTGGCGCTCGGCGCTAATACGGTTACTGTAACAAGCGCCGGGACATTCGTTATCAGCAACGCCTTCGGCTGGCATGTTAAAGCGGTAAGCGGCGGGGCTACCGTGACAGGTAGCCCTAAATATTGCCCGAGCCCGACCACAAGGGGGACCACACAGGAGACTACCATTACCGTCACCGGGACCGGCACGATTACCGTAACCGTCGAAAGGGTATTGACCGACCAGAGCGCAAATAGCTACGATGCCGCGGCTACATTCAGGACAACATCGAGCGATGCTGACGTGAGCACTTTATTAACATCTTTCAAACCAACATCTGAAGCGGCCCCCGAGCAAAGCCTTATAAGCGACTGGCCGGAAATGATTTCCGATGTACCGGAAGAGCCCTCGTCTATGTACACGGAAGAAACTCAGCCGGGGATATTTTTTGCTCCGCTTCTACACGCTATATGGCCAGATAGTATCCCCGAATCTCTCTTCTGGTATAATTTTGCTTTCTCCACAATAATCGGCGCAGGCATCCTGACATTCTATCTTATGGCCTCAAAGGGGCAGAACGGGCTATTATTAAAAATCATCGTCATGCTGGCGATAATGATATTTTGGTCAGTACCCGGGCCTAACATTTACGGGATGTATGTCAGCATTTATTTCATATTTTGGAGCTTCGGCGTCCTGGTATTATCCAGGAATTACGGATGGTGAAAAGATGCGCGCTCAACAAATTATGTTCATGGGTTTAATACTGGCGGCGGGAACGTTGATATCGCTGACATTCGCCGGGGCGTGGTTCAGTGATGCAGATGTCGATATAGCCAATTCTTTTACGGTATGGAAACAGGTAAATATCCTCGGGCTCTGGAGCGTCAATACCATAAATCTTGATTTCTTTATCGGCGGGGCAAAATCCCTGATGATGATGGACTTCGCCTTTTTCGTCGGCGCCGGTCAATTATTTCAATGGTTTATGTTTTTTACTTTCGGGCTGGCTTTGCTGTGGGGGATATTTACGGTAATAATCTCGGTCGCCCAAGGTTTCCTGCACAGGTGAGCTATCGTCTTTCCACCCGGGGCTTTAACACCGGCGGCAATGTCTCGGAATCTTCGTGATAGAACCATTTATCGTTCATCCTTTCATACCATCCGGTCATTGTAACCGACCCATCATGATTTGTTACAGCTTTCTCGGCGTAATAGTAATGCGTAACAGTAGGCACACGGTACGGCGCTGCTGAAACGTCCGGTAGAGTTTTATCTATCCGCTGGCAATTACAGCCCGATGTCCCGGAACATGTAACAAAAATAAAACCGATAACCGCGATAACCGCCAGCAGCGCCAGGAGCTTTACGATACAGCCAAGATTAATATTCTTCATGTAACCCCTTTTTGTTTAATCCTCCTCGGTTTGTTCCAGTAAGGGGTTTTACAGCGAGGGCATATCTCTATGTCAGCCTCGATATACTTTACCGCTCCGGCTTCCGCCGGTAAATCCTTATCGCCGCGGGGCGTCCATATATGCCCGCAGCGCAAACATGTTAGAACAGGTATTTTGAATTAACATTCTCACTCCTATCGGATGTTTATCTATATTATATATCTTTCGTCCATCATCGCTTCTCCCTCCGGGGCCCCTTCTACTCCTTGTAGCTCACGCCGCGGGCCGGCTTTATTTCTTCCGGCCATGGAGGAAAAGCATCATATCTTTCGTAATAATCTAAAAAATCCCTGCGGTTACGCTTTTTTTCTTTTGTTTTCAATACCGTAGCCACGCCGATTAGTACAGTGCCTACAGCAGCTACTCCCATACCTGCGTACATCATCGTCAGGGCCGCCTGCTTATCGGCTTCAGTGTTAATAATAGGCTGATTGATGGCATTGGATAAGAAGAAAAGCCCGATTAAAATGATAAAGAAACTTAATATAGCTAATCTCCCGTACCATTTGTTGTTTTTGTAAGGCGCGTGGTCCGCCAGGACCTCGATGTACCTTTTATCGATGTTCATTATTTAACCTCCGTTTTATAAATTGATTATCCATTATCTACCTCCAAACTTCTATTTTATCAGGGTACTTTTTTAGGTATAATTCAGTACCCGCCCAATCGGATACTATTCCCTCGCCATATAGCTCAATTCCACACTTCTCGCAAAGTGCCTTATGGTCTCCTGAAGGCTCTCCGGTATCCGGCTCCCTCAAGTCAACGGCTGGCTTTTTACCGCACACATCACATTTTAGTTTCCAGTCGAGTTCATATTCAAAATCACCACACATACTACACCCTCCCGCTCAAATGATTTAATGCTGGATGATAAGGTTCTAAATGGCTCTCGCATCGTTGTCCTTTTCTGCAAGGATGAGATTTGCAAGCGTGACCCCACCCGCCTTTGTTATCTTCACCCAGTTCATCTTTACGAAGTTCTGTATCGGTGAATATGTGACGACATTCGGTACATACCCATATTCTTGCTTCCCACTCTGGTAAATTTGATATACCATGCGGATGTTTATGTGATGGATAAAATAAGTCAGTATCTCTCTCTTTCATATCAACCCCTCGCTGCCATCCGGTTAATAAATTGGCAAGGCTCAGTGAAGTGGAACACTCCATACCAACCGCATTTACAGATACAGCGCCATCCACCAGTGTAGTGCTCAACATCTGTGGTATTGCCACACTTGGGGCACTTCTCAGGAGCAAACATTTCCTTTGGCATTAACTCACCACCTTTGCCACTTCTTTAATGGGCGTAACCCACTTTTTGCAACGTGGGCAATACATCTGGTAGAAGTAATCGCCCGCATGGGGAATATCAGGATTGCGTAAAGCCTCACGCCACCATAGACCAGCTTTGCCACATTCAGGGCATCGCTTAACAACTTTGGGACCAACAGGGGAGTATCGGTTAGCCTTACCAGGTGCGTTACAACATGGGCTTGGATTGTCCTTAAGGGTACATCCACGGAAACCATGCCAGCGATAGGTTTTACCGCATTGAGTACAAACAGCACTAGCCATTATCTCATCCCCTTTTCCTCTAGCGACTTGATACGGTTTTCTAACTGCTCAATACAGTCAACCAGTTTGATGTGTCTGATAAGCTCAGCCGTAGCTACTACTGCCGGGCTGATCGGCTGTTCCCTTATCTTTTTGCTCGTGGCCATGCTACTGCGCCTCCTTGGGTTGATAGTCAGTGCACTTCTCCTGAATGAGACGGACCGCCTTGTTAGGCCTCGTGATGCCGCTCAGGGCATAGAAGCAGAACGTCCCGTCTCCCAGGTCATAGTGTCCTTTCTGACACCGGTAGATATCTCGATCGGAGAAGACCTTAGCCTTCTCCAGGTGCGTGCAATCCTGGCACCTAGGCATTGGTGACCTCCTTCTTTTATTCTGGTAGCGGGGGTGGGAATCGAACCCACAATGTCTCCACGCCGGCCGGAAAAGCCTGAAAAATTTTACGGGCATCCACCGCGGCATTATCCAGATAACACCCAGGGCAATCATAGTATAGCCCAGGATGGGGATTTGCGGTATCTGGATTGTATCGATTGAGTCGTTAATTCCGATTTTAACGTACACGAAGGCTCTTGTCCTCCTTCACCGCTTGGCGTATCTTCTCCGCGGTCCCGAGATATTCGACCTTCTCCGGATAATCGCCCCTGGCGTTACGCTGGCTGTAACAATAGTAGTAATAGGTCTTACCATTGGCTTTTTTTATGCCCCTTATCCATCCGCGCGATCGGCGGCGTTTTCGAGTGTGTTTTTTGGTCGGGGTAAGTGGACCACCAGACGCGGTAATCGTAGACCCGGGCAAAACCCCGACCAATTTTTTGTTTTTGTAATTTTTATTCGTAATATCCATAATTTCCCAGCTTCAGGATTTTGGACGCGGGCGCACAATTAGCATTAAGTCTTCTGTAGTTTTCTTTTTACTTTCCTGAAGACTCGAATAACTTTAAACAAGATTGTTTTCCATCGGGGGGGGGGGTAATCGAACACAAGTCCATGACGGACTGTGAAAGCCGTTCTACCGCCAGCCTGCAGTATTTCTCTTCTATCTCAATACCGATGGACTTACGGTTGAGATACTTTGCAGCTACGATTGTTGTGCCGCTACCCATAAACGGGTCTACTACTAGGTCATCGGAGAAGTAATGTACCAGCCAATAAAGATGCTGCAGTCGCCTTGTACAGGGGTGAGGTAATTCTTCAATGGCGGTAATATGAGCAGGCGCTCTTCCTTCATGAATTTTATGTTTACCATTGTGTTTTTGGAAAAGTTTTTCTACGTAATTAGAGCGGCAAACACCGGGCATAAGCTGCCGGTCTTCACGCCAGCGCGGGGACTGCCCGAAGACATAGGCAAAATCGCCAGTATTCAGGATGCGACCTTTGTAAGACGGTATCGTATATTCCAGAGAGCATATTCTTAAAAATGGCAGCCAGGCTGGAAGGGATTTTAAGAAACGCGGGTCACTGTCACACCCGAGTTGAATTACCAGCCGGCGCGTCGACCGTGGGAGCGCCTGGCAAAACTCTTTAAAGAGGGAGTAGGGACGGTCAGCTCCGGGAATATTAGTATTAGCACCTGGCCAAACCGGGTCCGTTATTATCTCAATATCAGACATGCCCGGTAAAATCTCCCTGGCATCGCCGTTATAGATAGTCACCCATTCGTCTTGATAGTAAGGCCTCATGGCAGCTGCACCCCTATCTTATAGCCGTCCGGGCTGCCGCAGGCGGCCATCGAAAGACTCCCCTTCACGTGTATGCTCCTTTTGTATTTAACGACAGCCGTATCGATTGCGTCGGTAACCAGTTTTTTATAATCGATGTCTTCCAGCTCGGCCTTAAATTCATCCGGTAAAATGCCCTCATAATTGAGTTTCCCGATTTTATAATGGTCCGTAAAACCGGCCGTCTCCTCGATAATCGCCACGGGCAGCGCCTGGCCCATCGCCGGTTCGAGGGAAATATACGTATCGATGCCGGCCTTTTTAGCTTCATCACATTCACCATGCGTTCTTCCGGAGGCGCGGCGTAAGGCTCCCACCGCCTGCTATCCTTTTCGTCCAGGAAAGTCATCTTCCCGCCTTCGCCCGGGATATCGATGCGCAGCAACGTCCCGCCCAGGATAGAAGTCTCCGAGACTTTACCGGCCAGCCGCCGGTGCCCCATGAGTTCCAGGATAGCCCATTCTTCAAATTTTTCCGTTGTCATAAAACCCCCCTTTTAACAATCAGCGAATTTTAAACCGGCAACAAACCGGAACACCGGAAACAAGTTAGAAAATCTGTTCTTATAATTTCTTATTTTAGATTCAAAATTAATAAAAATATATTGTTTCCGGTTTGTTTCCGGTGATATTTTTTTAGCTTCATTTTTTGTTTCCGGTTTGTTTCCGGTGTCATTATTGGTAAAGTAATTGTTTCCGGTCTGTTCCGCCCCTGTTTCCGGTAAAAATGCCGTTTTTAGCTTCGTGTTTCCGGTGTTCCGGTGTTTCCGGTGCTTATATGGGGTCCGGCTGGTTTTCACCATTTTTTAGTCCAGTCCTTTCACCACGACGACCCTCTGCTGGCTTTTTCCTATCCTGATATTTTTCGTCAGGTGTCCCTCGTCTTTACTGACGATTTTCTTCATGATGTCCAGGTCCTTTTTAACCGCGTCCTCGTTCCATACGAAGGCATCGGTATATTTCTTAATGGCGGTAACGGCGGCCTTCATATCGATGTAATATAAAGTATCCCCGCTATACGGGTCTGGTTCGTACCAGCCGAGGTAATAAGAGCCGGCCGTAGCAGCCGGTTGCACATCTGAATCTTTCGGGCTGAATTTGACGATGCCCTGGTGGAACATCGTTTTTAGATAGTCCAGGAACTGCCGTCCGGCGCGCTGAATATCTACCCTTGCCGCCTGTTTTCTTGCCAGGGATATAAACGTATCGCGTCCGGCTTTCAAAAGACTGTCGGCTTCTTTCTTCGTTATCCCCTTTTTATCGAGCGCGTACGATACGGCCGTCTCCAGCCCGACGAGAAGTCCGGCGGTTATCTCCGGCATCCTGGGGTGATGGTCGCTATTATCATTGCTAAGCTCCTGCGCTATTTCATCCCTCAATTCGAGATATCTCGCCGGCAGCTTTTTCTTCAGCTCCGCCCAATGTTCCTTTAACCAGACGATATAATGGGTCATGGCTTTGCAGTACTGGTATTTGTTTTTCTGCGCCTGGGACATGAACAGGGTATTGGTATCGCCGCGCTTTATTTCCAGCGTCAGGATGCGGGCCGTGCGGCTGTAACCGGACGTCAGCATCTCCCCGCTTGTCAGCAGCAGTCCGCGGGGGTATTTGTTTTTCGAGTGCATCCGGACGCGGCCGGCGCGGTCGCCCTGGCTGCGGATAATCCGCTCCGCTTTTCTTTCCATATCGCTCATGCTTAGTTTTTCCGCGGCCGGAGCGAAGTCGTCCAGGATAAATGGCAGGTCCTTGGCAATCGAGAGAAGCTCCTCGATGCGGTTGGCGGTGCCGGTCCACCTTGCGGGAAGGTTTATCCTCTCGAAGTCCCCGAAGTGGGAAACCGCCAGCGCCTGCAGGGTGGACTTGTAGGAGCCGGATTCCCCCTGCAGCCAGATGGTAAAAGCGGAAATTTGCGGCTCTATCTCCGTCAGCGGCGCCAGGTACATGCCTACCCACATCGGCAGGGTGACCTCCACGGGACCTATGAGAAGATACTCCAGGCTCGCCTTGATTGCCTCGGCAGGGTCCCCCTCGGGGTCCAGCAGGGAATAATGCTCCAGCTCGGTGTCCATTTCCACGCTGATGTCGTTTTTGCCTACCGCGCCGGCGGCGGTCAGGAAGTACATTTCGCCGTTTATTTCCCGCCAGCCTGTGTGTTTGTAAATCGTCCTTTCCCTGATGGGATGTTTGCCGGATTCGTAGAGAATGGCTTCTCTTAGTTTTTCCTGGGACGCGTTCCCGGCGTGCATAAGGGCGTGCGGCCCGAGCTCCCATACCCAATCCATCGTTTTGTATTGCTTGATGGGGATTTCTACTGTTTTGGTGATGGCGGAGCTGTTGTTCATCGCCACATTGATAACGTAATATGCCGCCTGCTCGAAGCCGTCATCCCGGAGAATGTATTCCTGAATCAGCGCCTTGAAGTTACTTAACGCTATCGTGGTGCACTCCGCCTCTTTTTGTCCTCTGGGCGTATGCCACCAATAAAACACATGACGGTTCTCCTCGATGCCGTAAGGTCGCTCGTCGAATACCGAGTGCTCCTTCGGTGTTTCCTTGAGCGATTTCTCTTCTATCGTGATATCTGGCTTTGCTTCTTTTTCAGGCATAAGTCATCGATTCCTTTATAGTCAGCGTTCCAGTCTGCCTCGAAAGTCCTAAAGCCGAGCTGCAGCAGCTTTTCCGTCAGCCGGTTCAGGTAAAGCCGCACGAAACGGTGGTCGCGGTCCGCTTTGTTCTTGTCCATATCGAAGGCGATAACAACCCGGGACGGCTTCGGAGATAAATCGTGCAGGAACGGTATAACCGAATACCAGTTGCTGACGCCGGTGACCGCCAGGAAGAGCCGGAAGATTTTAGCGGCGGCGATATCCCCTTTCAGCGGTCCTTCCGTTATCCAGATATCATCGCCGTCTCCGTATTCATAGCCCGCCGGCCATGCCACATGGAAGAACGGCGGCCCGGGGGAGCTGCCGCCGTTGTATTTGGAGGAAGACAGCCAGATGTACTTGCTGCCGGCTGTAACATTGTCCGTCCTTATCTGCAACCCTTTTATCCGGCGGAAGTAATCCCTGACGGGGATTAAAATGCCTCCGGGACCCGCCAGGCGCCACTGCCCCTCGTAGTAGAAGCCGGGCACTCCGGCGAGTTTATAACCCAGGCTTATCAGGCGCCCGACGAGCTCCCGGCGGCCGGACCCGGGCATCGTCTTATACCCGAGCTCGCTTATCTGTTTATCCGTGAGGCCGCGGGCCCGCAGGTTTTCGCGGTGCGGTCCGGAAAGCGTCAGCAGGGAAAGGAAGCCGGTGTAAACGGCGTTAAGCGTGTCCGGAGCCGCCCTGACAAGGTTAGCCGCGGGCGGCGGGACCGGCGCGGCCGGCAGCGGTTTATCCAGCTGGTGGAGCCATCCGGCGCCGCCGAATTCCCGCGGGCTTTCTATCCTGGCGCAGACGGCCGTTTTACCATCGGAGGAAATCATGCACCAGTCTTTTTTGCCGCAGACCGGGCAGGGATTTCTTTTATTCACGCGGAGATATCCGGGCGGAACTGACATTAATCTCTCCCGTAATACTGGAATGCGCTGTATTTAAAAATCGCCGGGACGTATTCTATTTTCTGCGATGCTTTGACAAACCCGGCTCTGCTCATTGCCCGGGTTACGTGCGAAGCCGTATCCGCGAGCTTCAGAACGTTACAATCACTAATCTGGACCACGATGTTGCGGCTGGTGTTTTTATTGATGTAAGTCATACTTGTCCACCCACTCTAAAGTTAATTTGTATAATGGTCGGACTAATTGCTCCGGCGTATGATTGCGCAGCATCCATTTCCACATATCATATTTATCTTTGAATCCATCCGCTTTTGCCTCTTCGTTGGTGATGAAACGAGGTCCGTCACGCCGGACTTTATCCATAATTTTAGCCGTGCCTAACATTTGCCTTTTTTCCCGGCTACGTGGTTTAATCCATATCTGTATAACTTCGCCGACTTTCCAGTCCATGCCCTTACTTGAGTCCTTGCGCTCGAACCGGAAGGTTGTAAATCGCGGCTGGTTGAATTTATCCCATCTTAATGAAAATCCCATTATACGCATAATAAGTGACACCTGTAACAGGTCTACCCTTTTTTAAATAATCGCTTATTCTGTAACATTTTCTTCATCTCCGGCGTGTACTTGGCATGGATAGCATAATCGTACTCGCTCTCTTTTAGCTCTATAACTTCCCAGTCGGGCAAGTTCAAGATGTTCATTTATCCCCTTTAATGCAGACAGTCAGCCCTGTACAATCCGGCTTGGCGATTCTCCCAGGACACATACCGCATTTCGGTCTGTCTTTCTTTCGTGTCTGGCACTCAAAGCAGACACACTTTAGCTCTTTACAGGTTTTCATTTCTCACACTTGCAAACTTCACCATTGGAGTATCGTAACTGACATATAAAGGGTGTTTTGGATGACCATCGTCATTCACACCCAGGCATACCGGATTCCTGAGCATGGAATATACCACAGCCTCTCGGTATTTCACTGGCTTAAAGCTTCCCCATCCGCAAATCTGACGTTCCGTTAGCTCAACCATTTGCTTGATGTAGTAATCGTTTAATTCTCCTATGGCGTCTGGATTATTAAGCAGTGCGTTCGGGTCAGTGGAGACTAAGCCATACATATTTGTCATAATGAATCCACCGAAGCCATATCTACCAGCTCTTACGATTCCCCTCTTTATTGTGGGGTCGTTCCTTTCCTCGTTTGCGTCACTAGGATTTAAGCCTACACACCCCAAGATAGGTAGAACGGGATTCCACATTCTCCATAGAGCGTAGCGATACTTCCGGTCATCGGAGAAGATGGCGCCGCTAATAGTCAGGTCAATCATTCTCATTCCAGTTTTTAAATAATCGCTTATTCTGTAACATTTTCTTCATCTCTATCCTTTCCCGTTTCTTCCGGTCGACCGGCACGAAAGTAACCCGCGGGAAATTTATACTTTGCAGCTCTTTATCCAGTTCATTTACCAGTTCTTGCGTATAAGGGTCTTTGAAATAATTACTACTCATTAGTTACCTCTTTCACCCGCCGGTAGACGGTCATGTGGTTTGTTTTGAAACCCCGGCTGTTCAGCGTCCTGGCGATTGCCCGGCTGCTCTTTTCCTTGGCGGGGATATCGCTGTTTTTCAGGATATCGATGATGGATTGATTGAGAGAGGGGATAAAGGATAATTCCCTATCGGTATCGGGCTGGGTGGGCTGGACAGTGGCTGGTTTTGTGTTCAGCGTTGTCTCGGCGGGTTTTACGGGGACCGGCGCGGCGTCGCTTCTCGGTATCTGGAAACTCTCTCCTAGCCATGCCTCCCACGCGCAGAGGCCGTTGTGCTGCCGGACATCGATATCTTCTCCGGCTTCTCCGGCAAAGCGCATGTTCGAGGGGGATAGGAATATCAGGCGCGGCGGTCCGCCGTTCTTTTCCTGATACGATTTAACCGCCTCGGCAAGGTTCCCCTTTACCATCGGAAAGAAGCCATCGGTCACCCAGACCTGCATTTCGTTTTGCGCCATCGTTACCAGCCCCTTTTTAAAAGTTCTTTAAGATTCTTTATGGCTTTTTGGTGCAAGGGGGCGTAGTACAATATAGTAGTAAAAACGGTGAGTCCGATTTACCCCCGGTTTTTCATTGTCTTTTTTTCATCACGGTTAAACGTGAGAGTGAATCCGCCTTTTTTAAGAGGGTGGTAATCGATTCGATGGGTCAGCCCGCAATCGCAGCAGACATGCTCTATAACGCCATCACCTGGCGGGAAAGTTATCGCATGCCCATCAATCGCTATTACTTCAAAATCGTGTTCCTGTTTGCACCGCTTTAGGGCATATATACCTAGCTTCAATGCGTGTTTATAATTCCGTGTATCTGCTTTCAGGTTTGAAGTCTCAAGAAAAGATATACCGGCGCCGCCCGTTCCTGCGTGGGATTTATCGGGCGGCGCCAAGGAGGAGGACACCCGGGGTGACGGTTCCCCGGCATCCGGTGCCCCTGTAGGAGTAAAATATGTGCAGGGATTGCCTTCTGAATCGACCGGGATAAGTTCGTATTTGCACTTCCAGTCATGCGCAAAATAACCTTCTTCATAAAACCGACAGTTATCACAGAGGGTAATCAAATACTCTTCCGCCAGGTCCGGGTACTTCTTCAGGATTTCTTCCTGCATCCTTACCCTGGTTAAAGTAGCCGTCATGGACGCACCTCCTATTTTCTTTTCTCCGCAAGGGGTGAAAAGTGGGCTAAAGTACCGCCTGTGCCTTTGTCCATCACGTATAGTTCAGGATGGGCAATGAGGAAGTTACCGGCACTCGTTAAATACCGTCTCCTCATTCTCTCATCTGCTTTTTCCCATACTGGCACTAAAAGAAATTCACTGCGGTGATAATAGTTATGCTTTGCCAGTGCCTCCGCTAACTTTTCCCCCTCCGGTGTCAAATGTGGTTTGATAAGGGTACTCGATGGCTGCTTGTGTAAATTCTGCCCCGTCCTTACCTTATATTTATTCATCTTTCCTCTTTCAACTCCCGGTTAATCTGGGTGTTCAGGCGGTAAAAATAGTCCTCGCCGGGGCGGTTATCTTTAGAGACAACAACGCCCGGGCCAGCGCTTAGTGAGGGCACTCTTTCCCGGGCGTTGTTGAGAGAAGAAGCGGTGTTTATGGGAGAGTTGAATAACGCTTCAATCTCTGCGATTAAGTCCTGGATATCGCCCACCGGCCATCTGTTGTGGCAGCGGTCGCAGACGACCATGGTCCGGCGGATGCGCGCGCGGCCGCCGCAGTTAGGGCAGGTGGAAAGGCGGCGCGCGGACTTTATCCAGGAGCGGCGGGCGGCATCGGAGACGGAGACTTTGACGGATAGGGTGGAAGGACGGAATGTTGTAGTACCAGTAATCATTTAACCCTCACTAAGCGTTACTTACGTTACTACTTAATGAGGATTATAGGCTAAAGATACGACAGTAGCAAACCAACTTACAGTCGTTTGTAACAGTTTAGGGGATAATAGCGACACTTAGTAATTATATTAGAGCGTCGGTTTTATAATTATTTAGCGAATACTGTGCGCTTTCCTCGCCCAGGGTCAGATTTGTATTTTTTCGCGAGTTCGGCCACTTGATTTTCATTTATATACTTGTTGTTGGGAGTTTCCAATAAAACAGTAATTAATCCTCTCTTCGTCCATGAGCTAATGAGTCTGAAGTCGATTTTATATTTCCTCCCAGCCGCGCGGATAGAGATGCCGCCTTCCGGCGGAGGGGGAGCCGGCTGCCTGCGCCGGCTGATTATATCGGTTTTCGCTGCATCCAACACTTTACGTACCACCTCTTCGCTCGTCCCGGCTGCGTCGGCAATCCGGTCTGAAATACTGCTTAGCCTTTCAAAAGTTTTACTCGTAACCATAACTCCCTCCGTCCAGGACTTTAGTACGGGCCGGATGGGACTTACGGATGGTCACGGATTAAAAGTCCACTGCTCTACCAGCTGAGCTAACGGCCCGTGGAGCTATGGTAATAGCTTCTACATTATAAATTAATCCACTATCTTTGTCTATAAGGATAATGCAAACTGGCGGCCGGCTAATACCCGTTTCAAAGGGCTGTATTCTCGGTGCTCTTCGCACATCTTTTTCATGCGGAAGCCGCGGTAAAGCTCGGTCGTCGATAAGCGCGAATGCCCCATGATGTCCTTCAGTACCTTTTCGTCCCCGTCCCAGTATGTCCCGAAGGTATGTCTTAATTTGTGGGCGGTCCCTTTTACCCTGGCTTCGCGGAAGGCGGCGCTTACCAGGCGGGAAAGCCGGTTGACCTTTATCTTGAATGGCAACACGTTTAAAAGTTTCCGGTAGGTGGCTTCCTCGATGGGCACGAACCTTTCCCCTGTTTTGCCGTTCACGATAGCCACCGGTCCCCACTCCGTCAGTATGAAATCTTTCGGTTTGAGGTTGACCGTCTCCCCGATGCGGGCGCCGCTGTCCGCCATGAACATTATCGCCGCCATGATGCGCATAGGATGAGGATAAGATATAAGCTGGTCCAGCTCGTCCAGGGTAAGCGGCCGCGGTTTTTTCTTCGTCCTTTTTGGCTCGTCGTCCGGGTCCACGATATTCTTGACGCCCAGCCTTCTCTCGGCGAAGCGGTAGAAAACACGGAGCGTCCTGTAATAGCCATGCCGCCGCTCGTCCCCGGCGGGGCAGCTGATTAAGAAGTCATCGACGGCTTCCGGCTTTTCCGGCAGCTCCGGGAACATCTTTGCGTAGGCGTAAAGTATCCCCCTGTACCAGACGATGGTACTGCTTTTTAAACCCTTCGCCCGGCGTGATTTCAAAAACGCTTCAACCGTATATTCCGTCTTCATGGCACTAATCGCAAATTATATCATAATCGTAAATTCGACGCTAAATCAATAGGAAAATGGAGCTAAGTATTTACCTGCAGTGGTATAATACATACTGTAACTTTAGTATGGTATGAGGGACTTATGTATTGTCCACGTGGGAAAAATGCACCGCAGGACTGCCCGCGCTGCGAGCATGTAGTAGCGAAATCAAACAGATATGACTTTTTTAATATAAATGTACACTGGAAATGTAATTACCCTTATATCGGCGATACGAATGTTAGTATATTGGAATTGAGAGATAAAAAGGATAAGCAACCTTGAAAATCTTATTAATTTTGGGCGTGTTTTTACTACTGGCCGGTTTAGTCGGCGGGGCTATCGATAACCGGCAGCAGATATCCGATTGGTGGGACGGGTTCGCCGGTATCACCAGGAACACTCCGGAGACTATCAGTGAATATGAGACTCTGTTTAATCAGTACCGTGTGGACCATGGAAGAAAACCCCTCATTTTTACGGATGACCTGAACAGACTTGCAGCTTTACGCCTCGAAGAGATAAAGGGAGATTATAGCCATAAAAGCGAGGGTGATTATAATTATCATCTTGCTGAAAATATTATCGATAATATCAATAATAATGATATGGCAATACGTCATTGGGGAATGTCTGTTGGGCATAAGCTAAATATGCTTGACCCCGATTTTATCTACACCGGATATGCTACTGACCATGGCTACGCGGTACAGCTATTTAGTACTTACGAGACTATTGATGGCGTGCCGCAACTGCCGCCAGGTTATCACTGGCCGGATGAAGAAAAGTAGGTAAATACTGGAAACCACTTGACAAAGTAAGTTATAATATCTATAAGAAAATTTAATATCTTGCGTGGGAGTGTCTGAAAAGATAATCGTCCCACGCATTGTTTTTATGGGCACTCCCACCCAGGAGGGGTGCCTTGATAAAAGAAGTTCGGCTCCCGGGTAGTTCAAAAGTTCGCCGCCGTTACGGTGGGGTGGCGGTATGAAAAGCGTATTTTTGATTTTCTGCTCGCTGTTCCTGATGTTCGCTACTCCCAAGGTTTTTTCTCTCATCGATGACGCACGCACTGATGAGTACACAGAGACATTCGCCGGCATATCCACTGCCGCCGGCGTTTATTCCGCCAACTTTACGCTGGCGGAACCTCTCTACTATAACTCCCTGGTATTCGTGGAAGAGATATCTTCAAACGCTACTACTGATGTCCCGTCCGCCGCATCGTACAATACCGTTTCCCGGCTTCTTACCGTGAACGGACTGGACCAGAGTCTCACCCGGACGCTTTCTGTAACTTTCCTGATAGAATCCGCCACTATCGAGGACTTTATGCTTGCCGTGCTTTCTTTGCTGCGCTGGTTTTACCTATTCCTTCTTCTAGGTACTGCCGCAGGTTCGATATATTGTTTCTTTACCTCCTAAAACGGGAGAGAATATGCAAAAACTCAAGGTCGTAAAAAATATTTATGAGACAAGGAGGTGATATATGCGCGGCGCCATGCTCGCAACTTGGTGAAAAAGGTGAAAGCCTAATTTTTTTTAAATCAAAAAAGGAGAAAAGTGGGTAAACGAAATCGCAGTAATAACAGTAGCGGAGGCGGCAGCAAGGCGAGTCAGTGGATGGGCTTTTTAGCCATCGTCATGGGAGCGGTGGCTATGCTGGTCGTCCTCATAATGTTTAACATCGGCATCGATGCTCTCGATGCCGCCTACACCGACGCAACGACATACACCGAGCAGGTCGGGCTTACCGATGTCATGGGCATCTGGGGCCTGGTCATCTTCATTATCTTCATGGCCGCGGGCATTGCCGCATTAACCGGAGGCTCGATTGTCCAGTGGAAAAAGGCTACGACCGGGGGCTGGATGGATGTATTTATGGTGGCTATCATGGGCGGCGTTACTCTCGTTATCTCCCTGCTGCTTAACGGAACCATCCAGAGCGCTCTGCACACAGCGTATGTTACGGTAAACGCGACCGCTAATTTAGCCGAGTTTAGCGGGCTGCTCGATATCATGACCATCTGGGGCATGGTGATATTCCTTGCTCTCATGGGTGCCGGTGTATCGCAGCTTGCGGGGGCCGCCTATGGTTCCTACAAACACCTGACCGGAAAACTATAACAACTAACCAGGGACAGGAGGCTCACTACCATGCTAAAAGACGTCATGGCGCGCAGGGCGTCTTACTCCTGGCGGATGGTGATACCGCCCGGTCTAAAAAGCCTGGCGGTATCTTCCATCTAAAATTTTTTCAAGAGGCAATCCATGTCAAAGCAAAATAAAATGCGTGTCTGTTTACTTAATGAAGTAAACGAGGCTAAAGAATACAAACTCGATGCCTATAAATCTCACATAGAGTCTACTAAAACTCTTGAGGCGTGGGGTTTAAACAGCCGGCAGCAGTGTATCGATGAAGAGACCGGCGAATATCTTCAGTTTATAGACCCAAAAGATTACCGGCCGATTAAGATTTACGAGAGCATGGACGGCGATAAAAACGTTGAAGGCGCCGTGACTACTATCGCAAACGAAGCGGAAGATGAGGAAATGACGCTACTCGATACGGAAGAGCGTGAAGACGGACGGTTACTCTGGATAGGCATAGCCCTGGCCGGCGTCATATTGGTGTTTTTAATAGCTGTTTTGATGGTATTCAAAAATAGAACGCCGGAAGTTGTTACGGCTGCTGTGGCGGTCGTGCCGTTTATTAAGTCTTTTCTTCACTTAAATGGAAAATCCAAAACACAGAAATTGAACTTTAAAAAACTTTACGCTGACGCTAATGCAATGATAGTTGTTGAGAGAACTAAGAAAAGAATATTCCGGAAAATCCCTGAAAAATTAATCCCGGTCGACAGCTTTAAGCAGAATTATGAAGGCCGATGGCTCCATATACTCGGATTAGATTTGAAAAAAAAATTCTGGACGATAGCCGCGCATATCTCGATGGAAGAGGGGAAGTCGCCTCTGGACCTTTGGATTGCAAAACATTGTGCGGAGGAAGTCAGGGAAACTTACGGTCTTAGCTCTTCCTGGGGGCAAAAAATCAAGTTAGGCGTCTTTGTCGGACTTATTATCGGTATTATCATCGTAACGTTTTTTATTGTTACAGCGTCCAGCGGAGGTACAGCGGCATGACAAATACTCCTGAAGATATGCCTGATTTAAACCCGGGTAATTTCGGGGGCAATTTTGAGATGTCCTGGGCTAACAGAATAGAAAAAATTCTTGAAGTCCCGGATGTAGAGGATATGGCCCAGGTAATTATACGCGGCAATTTTCGCAACGAGCGCCAACTTAATGCAATATTAAGACTTTCTCACCGTCATGAAAAGTTTGGGCAAACCAAACATCAGGAACTATTAAGACAAAAAATTGCCGGTACGGCAGCATTAGGCGGTCTATCGAGGGTCGAGGGCTTATTTGCCGCAATAGGTCTCTTGGCCTCCGATATATACAGAGCTGCTAAGGGCTTACCGAAAGTCAAAGAGGATAAGGTGTACCGCGGGAGTGATTTCCGTACTCAAGAACGACCTCCTGAAGGTACTGAAAGGCCACGTTAATTATGTTGTCATCATCAAAAAACCCCCTTGAATCCCCACTTAAATACAGTGGATTTCCGTATACAACAAACCCCTTCCTTAGCCGTTTTGATGATGACGCGCTCGAGGGTATGAGATGTCTAAGCTGAAACCCATCAGGGACCCGTTCGATTATATCCTGCCCCGTAACAAACAGGACTATGCCGATAGTACCGTAATCGGTTTAGTAGGTCCTAAACGCAGTTGCAAAAGCCTACTGCTGGCTAAACTGCTTTATCGCGATATGTGTCTCGGCCGTAAAGTATGGTCCACCATGGACGTGCATACGCCTAAATTCTTCCTTGATAAGGGATTTCCGGATATCCATACAAAGATGATTGATTGGGACGCTTTCTTCATGATGTCTGAAGAATACCAGGACGGCACTATAGGAATAGATGAAGCGAGTGCGTTTAACTCTAACCGCTCACCCCTCACTGCTAGAAATAGAGTAACAAACGCGTTTACCAACCAGGTAGGACACCGCTCAATAGATATCATCTGGACCGCAAAAAGCGCCGGCTGGCTGGACCGCCAGGGGTTGGGATTCGAGACGGATATCGAGATTGACTGTCAGGATATGGCTAAAACAACATGGGGGAGGTTACACCATATTAAAAAAGGAACTTTTGTTTATCTAGAGGCGTGGGATAGATCGGGAGCTTTGACCGGCAAGGCGGCAGACAGACGCGATAAGTTCGCCCGGCCGTTCAAATGCTGGTATTGGGGTAAAGGGGGGCCGGAGATTTACCACACGGCTTATAATACCCGCGCTTTATTGTCCGTGGAAGATATTTTCGGCGGCGTCAAGTTCGACTTTATGAAGCGTGTCATCAGTAATAAAAAAGCCATATATAATGAGATACGCCGGTCCCTTCATTCTCTTGCTAGGGAATTTCAATCTAGGGGCAGTGATGAAGTGCCCTGTGACACATTTTGGGCAACCGCTAACCATGTATACGGTATTGAAGGCGATAGCCGGAGTTTAGGGAAATACCTTCACCCGCTCGGTATAAAGCGTAAAGCCAAACGCAGCGGCAATGTCTATCTTCTGGATAATTTGATTTCAGAGCCGGAGATGGAATAATGAAAAAACTCATCCTTTTAATTTTTATCCTGGCGGCACTAACTATGGCCGGCTGCATGGCGGATGACCCCTGGACGGAAACGGTTTATTTTAAGGACGCGGTCGGTGAGCTGGTGGAAGTTGAATTAGTGGATGTCGATGAAGTAATTTCAGGAAATGTAACAACGGAAAACGTCACGGCTCAAAATGTAATAACCCAAAATGTAACAGCCGCCCTGGTTATCACGGACAACGCCACGATATCCTACCTATTATTGAATAATCTGCCGGAGTCGGACCCGGGCATCAGCGGGGCAGTATGGTCCGATAACGGCACATTGAAGGTGTCCCAATGATGATGGTGCAACAAATAATCGACGCTTTGAGCGGGTTGGGAACCGCGATAGAGTTTTTTACGCAGGTCGCGCTCTCAATAGCTCTATTCGCTATTGCCTTAAAGAATGAGCGGGAGTCCGTTTACTTCATATCTGGGCTTATAACGCTCCTCATCGGTCTTTCCCTGGCAGCAAATCACTCTTCGATAAGCTACGGGCTTTTGTTTTTATCCGTCTATGAATTTATGAAAGCTATGGAAATTGTTTTTGAAATAAACTTGCCGTCCAAAGGCTTTAGCTGGGTGAAGGGAATCTATAACAAAGCAAGAGGCCGCGATTAAGTAAAAAGGGGAGGTAAAGAGAAAATGCCGAATGTTCCAGGTTATCCTCCAGGTACTGTTGTAATACCGGACCCACGCGGCGGACCTCCTATCGTTATACCGCCTGGCGGCGTGCCGCCGGTCGGTGTTGGTGGCGGCGGAACGGGTGTTGGTGGCGGCGGAACGGGTGTTGGTGGCGGCGGCGGATATCCGGGCATGACGCCGGAGCAGGAAGCGCAACGCCGGGCAGCTGAAGAAGCGGCAAAAGCCATGGCGGATAGGCGCAAAGCGGAAGAAGCCGCCAGACGGCAGGCGGAAGAAAAGGCCGCCGAAGCAAAGCGCGCGGCGGAGGAAGCGCAACGCCGGGCAGCTGAAGAAGCGGCAAAAGCCATGGCCGCCAGACGGAAGGCGGAAGAAGCCGCAAAAAAAGCTGCCGAAGAGAAGAGCGCCGAAGCCAGGCGAACCGCGGAAGAGGCAACTAAAAGAGCGGCAGAGGCGGCGGCAAAGGCTATGGCAGCCAGGCGGAAAGCGGAGGTAGCAACTAAAAAAGCCCCAACGGGTGAAACAGGCGAGGTGCCGGCTACCACAACTACCTCGGAAGAAACAAAGTCGGAAGGCCCTAATCTAATCGGCGGAAAGCAACTTACAGACGAGCAGCGCGAGTTTAAACCGGACCCAGAGTGGGAAGTCGCGGAGCGCAACGCCAGGGGCGAAGTGATAACTTACGTGGATAAAGACGGGGTCAGATGGTACACGCCTGATAATATCCAATGGAAATATTATGGCGTTAAAAACTCAAAAGAGCGCATCGAGGTAACGCGCGTGGAATACATCGACCCGGAAACCGGCGAGATATGGGTAAATTTCGAAGGCGGCGCCGGCCGGTACGATGACCCGACTGAAGGCAGGGCTTATGTAACAGTCCTTACTCCGGGCGGCGGCTCAAAACACCTGACCCTTCTTGAAGCTGATAAATTATTTAGAATCAAGGACCAGGACGAATTCGATGGCGCAATCAGGCAATTACTCGATGTTAAAGAGGGTTATCCGGTCCTGCCGCTGGAGCGCAGACTTGCCTCCAAAATCGGTAACATAAACCTTGTCGCCTTCGTCGAAGCCGGTATCGATAACCCTGAAGATTTCAGAGTCGCGGGTTACAAAGTTTACAAAGCCGATATCGAGCGCGCGAAGGCGCAGCTCGCGGCCTTTAAACGGGAGCTTACTTCATTACCGCTTTACGTCCAGCATGAATACGAAAGGGCGAGGGAAGAAGGGCGCGACGGGATAGCGGCACTAAACAAGGCTATTAGATACTACAACAATGTCGTCAGTCGGTGGAATAAGTCAAAAATCGCCGCATTTATAAAGAAAGTAGCGGAAGAATATGAGGCCAACGCTGCACGGAGAATAGCGCAACAGGCGGCGGCATCCGCGGAAGCGGCCGGCCCAGCCCTCGACCGCCAGAAAGTCGCGCTTCGGAATCTCGATAAATACAAGGTAACTGAGGACGGAGAGACGGGATATTATCTCGGAAAATACATAAAAGATAATCCTACGGATGAAGCAATCAGGGTACTGGAAGATGCCGGATTCACTGAAGAAGCATTAAAAGACGCCAGGGCTTATGTAACACTTTTTAATAATGCCAGTAATAAGTTCGCCGGCTTAAAGAAAGAGTCCGAATTATTTGTTATCGGCCAGGCTTTGGGCTTTTCCGCCAGGCAAAAAGCCGCTAAGTCAAAAGAGCCGTTTACAACGCTATCGGATGAGCAAAAAAAGACCGTTGTTGAAAAATACATCACTATGGACATAGCCCCGGCTGAATTGAGGGCACAGTCGCTCAAGCTGCTAAAGGAAGAGTGGATTGAGGCCGCGCCGATTTACGGGCTGGCAGCCCTGGGCGCACTAGGCGCCATCGGCGGCCCTGTTTTGGGAACAATCGGTAAAATAGCCGAGAAATTAGCTTTCACCGGCATGGGAGCCGTGGGTATTTATGATACGGTTAAAAATTGGGGAGAAATGAATAGAGCTGAAAAGGCTTTATCTATCTCCTTGGACGCTCTTCTATTGGCGCCGGTTATAGTACCTCTGGCTTTCAAAGGGGGAAAATTCGTTTTTGCTAAGGGTGAAGCGGCCGCGCAACGCGCGGCTTTCGAGCGTATCTTCCAGGAAAACAAAAATAAATTCATAAACGAGGTAGCTAAAAATTTCCGCAACAAAGAGGCTGTAATCAAAAGCTACGATGAATTCGTATCAAGTATGCGCAAATATGGGACCGCGCAGCTCCAGCTCGCACAGGCGCAGTATGTTATCGAAGGCGTTAAATTTGCAAAAACACCCGGCGAGCTCCAGTTAATCAATGCGGCCAAGGCCCGGATATCCGCCATCGGAAAGACTTTACCCGAACTGGAAGGCAAGGCCATCGATAGCGCTAAGAAATACGCTGATAATCTGAAGGACGGTATAAAGATAGATGACCCGGCCGTGAAGGATGAAATATCCAACCTTCCGAAGAGGTCCGTCCGTGACATGCAGGACATAGCACGGGAAACGGTTAATCCACGGAATATTAAAACAATCAGGGCTGATATCGATGCCGCCATAAGGGAGACGGCCGGGCTACGAAAAAGTGAGAGAATTTCGCCCAATGCTTTGATTAAAGTTACAGACCATCTTAACCAGCTCAACCGCGAACTCTACTTGGCAAGGCTGGCGGAAATCGACAAGCTATACTTTAAGGCACGTGCCGGCGATAAAGCCGCGGCTGAAATCGTAAAGGCATTGGAATCTCGCAGTAACATCGAACTCGGTAAAATAAGCACCGAGCAATTGGCAAAGTCTAAACAGGCCAGCATAGATATAGCTAAAATAAAAGAACAATCCTTAGGGCTAAAAGAAGAGTTTGTGAAAGGGATCGAACGTACAACGGAACCACTGGCTGGGCGGGAAACTTATACCGGCATTATCGAGAAGCTGGAAAGGCTACGCGAGATACTAAAAGAAAAAATCAGGTTTACAAAAACCGCCGATATAAAAGAGGCTATCAATAAATATGAATGGGCTGTAAACTTTAAGAATCCGGAGCTGTTGAAAGAAGCGGAGCGCCTGTTACAGTTAGCAACTAAAAAACTCCCCAAACAACTAAAAGCCCCAGGCGCTGACTGGCTGGAAACCCTTAATAAAACCATGAAGGACGGCGAAAGATATATTAGAAGTGAAGGACAAAGCCCATGGGAATGGTGGAGAGAAATATCGAAGGGAGAGGCTGAGTCTTCCAGGGCTGCCGCCAGGATAAGGCAAGAAGCACAGGATATTGTCAGTAGTCGCCTTAAAGAACTTACTGAGCGCCTCCCTGACTATATCAAAAAACAGCGCGGCGATGAGCTGATGAAAAGCCTGAAAGACCGTTACGATGATGCCTATATACGGGAGAAATATGGGGAGAACAGCCTCGATGACTTTTTGAATATCGATAAAGTGGAAGGAAAGTTGAGAGCGAATGAAGCGATAAGAGAGCGTGAGTCTAAAGCCATAGAAGAGCGTATCAAACAGCGCCAGGAAGATATAGAACGCTATAAGAACACCAAGTTTAAAAAGAATGACCCTGAATTTCAAAAGCTTCTTGATGATATCCAGAAAGTAGCGAAGGACCAGCAGGTAGCGGACAAGAAGCTTCTAACAAAGATTCGGGAAAGAGTCAAAGAAGTCAATCCCATGCCTAAACCTTTAAAACCCGGTGAGAATCTGCCGGCCCGGGTCCGCCAGGGCGAACGCCTGCCGAGTAAAGAAGCGCAAAAAACAATCGAGCGTATCAGACGCATAAAGGAAGAAACACCGGCCAAGGCACCGGGAGAAAGACCTTTCAAACTATCACCGAAGCCGAAAGAAACAAAGCGTGAAGAGCGTAAATCAGTAGGCGCTATGACGCCGGAGCAAGAGCGCCGGTTAAGAGGAGAGCCGGAAATTCTAGAGGATGCAATCGGGCAGCCGATTAGTCCAAGAAAGAAAAGCCCAGTAACACCGGAAAGAATTTCTCCGGTCCGGAAGCCGGGTGAAGAAGATAGAGAAAAACCCGCGCCTGGCGTTATTCAGAGAATTAAACCAAGGGAAGTACCAAGCCCGGCACCCGTTCCCTCACCTGAACCTTCACCCGGGCCGGCACCGGAGCCATCCCCAACGCCTTATCCTGAACTGACCCCAAAGCCTACACCTGAACCTGTACCAGAACCATCCCCAACGCCTTATCCTGAACTGACCCCAAAGCCTACACCTGAACCTGTACCAGAACCACCCCCACCTGAAGAACCTGTACCAGAACCACCTCCGGAGACACCTAAACCAACGCCCAAAAAAGGCAAGGGCGCCGGGGATAAAGAAGAAAAATGGACCAAGGAAGAATTCAACAGCGCCATTAAGTGGAAAGACGGCTTTATTATCCATGCGATTAAGTCACCATACAGGCGAGGAGTCGATGAAAAATCCTTCCACAAGGATAACCTTCCTAAAGGTTTTGACCCGTCCGGAGCCATAGAGCAATACAAAGGACCCGGCAGCCAGCAAAAGAGCGCCCGGGTAACCGGAGCTTTCCCGAAGAAGCGTACGATAGACGTTGGAAATCAGGATATCGTCGTCTACCGTACAAAAGGCAACCGCGTGAGGATGCGTCACATTAGGGACACTCGCGGCACTTCCAGCCAGAACACGATAAAGAAAGGGCATAACGCCAGCCGCAAAAGAGGAAGGGTTTACCACACCAACATCGGCGGCTCCACTGTAGTCAGCCGCCGGCCGATAAGGAGCTATTAATTAACATGGACCAAAAGACAAAGGAGATATTAAAAAAATGGCTGCCACCCACAATCGTTTTCCTCATCATAGCCTGCGTCTGCGTACAATTCATCTTCGCTCCGGTCGAGATACATAACAAATATAAGGACGGTACGGAGGAACGGATAGGCTCCGGGTTTCTTTACCTTCAAGGCGCTAAGCTAATCGTAGAATCCTGGAAAGAGTTCCCTAGATACACAATCGGGCTTGGTATCAGTGCCTATTTTGCTTTTTGTGGCGCGGCGTTTTGTATTTATAACCTGCACAAGGCTAGTCAGGAATGAGAAGGTTAATCTTAATAGTCACAGTGGTATTTTTAGCGGCGGCCGCCGGCGTCATGATGCCGGAGACTGCCTACGCCATGGACGAGCCGGAAGGCGTCAGCCTATACGATATCATGATTTTCCATGACCTTCTCTACGAAGATGATTTTACAGCCATCGTCCCGTATCATATATCCTTCGAGACCACGCCGGACGATGCTATCAACCAGACTTTTATCTTCTCCGTGCTAAGCGAAAACGGCACCACCCAGCTCGGAGCTGTTACGGCACACCCGCGTTACTACGGCGGATACGGCAAAGGGGTTGTAATGTTTTACCTTCAAAGTGGAATGGTATGGAATAGACCTTATATATTCCGTGTCCAGCAGAACCCAGTCTATTACCCATCGCCGCAAAAATGGGATTTTACAATCGGCACTAATCAGTATTCGACCGATGCCGACCAAAGCCAAGGGTTAAGGGCTAAAATAATCGATTCGGCGACCGAGCTTTCGACGGAGTGGAACGTTGACCTGCTCTCTTCCGGAGATAGCGGGCAGACGGTCCTATCGACCTACGGCGAGCTTTACTATCTGAACGCCGTACCAGGGCTTCAAATCATGTGTCCGGAACTTTTCAGCGTACAAATAGAAACCCCGGACTATACGAAAAGGGCGTGGTCCTACACCCTGGCGGA
>JBAZEP010000020.1:0-27766 GCA_041653835.1 Candidatus Omnitrophota bacterium | reverse complement strand
GATGTCCCCGGCCTAGGCAAAACAATGCTTTCCAATACCCTGGCGAAATCCATCGCAGGTAAATTCAAAAGGATCCAGTTCACGCCCGACCTTTTACCTTCGGATATCACGGGCGTTTCGATCTATAACCAGAAGACTGGCGAATTTGAATTCAACGAAGGCCCTATTTTCGCCAATATAGTCCTGGCCGATGAAATAAACCGCACTACCCCCAGGACACAGTCCGCCCTCCTTGAAGCTATGCAGGAATTCAGGGTGACCGTCGACGGCCAGATGAGAGAGCTCCCGACGCCATTTTTCGTAATAGCTACCGAAAACCCGGTAGATTTCCAGGGAACATATCCTTTGCCTGAATCGCAGGTGGACAGGTTTTTGATGCAGTTGGGCGTTGGCTATCCTTCCACGCAGGAAGAGGCTAATGTATTGACAAGAAACTTCAAGGAATCCCCGCTGGTATCTTTGCAGAGCGTTGTCAGCGTAGCCGATATAATAGAACTTCAGAAAGCAGCCATGGCAGTGCATATAGACCAGAAAGTAGTGGAATATATAGTACAGATAATAGCGGCGTCCAGGAACATGCCCGGCGATATAAAACTTGGCGCGAGCCCCAGGGCATCGCTCGCGCTCATGCGCACGTCAAGGTCGCTGGCTTTTCTCGACAAAAGGGATTATGTAATACCCGATGACATAAAGAGGCTCGCTTATCCTGTGCTCAGGCACAGGCTTATTTTACAGCCGCGCTCAATAGTGCGGGGCCTGACCGCGAAAGACACGGTTAACCATATATTGAAAAAGATCCCCGTACCGGTGTAGTATATATTCATATGCTCACATCCAAAGGTATTTCTCTTCTTTTTACGGTAATTATCCTCCTGGCTATCGCGTGGAATACAGACATAACAATGGTGTATATTTTCTTTGTCATAGCGTTTGTCATGTTCATCATGGCTTATTTTCATATGCGTTTGAATATGCCGGATATAGAGGTACAGCGCGTTACGCAGGATACGGCATATGAAGATGAGATGATGAATATAAAAATGAATATCCGGAACAATATTTCGAGAAGCGCGTCTTTCTTCGAGATAGTGGATTATTTTCCAGGGGCAGAACCAGGGAAGGAAAATACTTCACTATTTATGCTGAATATCAGGGCAAAGGAGGAGATGAATTTTAATTACACGATGGACTGCTACAAGAGAGGCATATGGAAGATAGGGCCTATCCAGGTTGTCTCGCAGGACGCGCTTGGATTTTTCAGGATGAGGAAGGCACTCAATGTAGTGTCGAATATCATAGTCTATCCCGCGCTTTTCAGGGTATTCGCTTTTCCTCCTCCCGCGAGCGGTTCTGTTTCATGGCTTGGCGTGGAGACCGCGAAGATAAGCGGGGACAGCCATGAATTTTTCGGTGTCAGGGAATACCAGCGCGGTGATTTGATGAGCCGCATACACTGGCCTTCAACGGCGCGGCATAATAAGCTGATAGTGAAACAGTTCGAGCGTAACGCGATCCAGGAGGTCACGATAGTCCTGGACCTGAAGAAAGGCAATGATATAGGCGTCGGGAAAGAAACGACCCTCGAGTACGCGGTAAAAATAGCGGGTTCCGTGGCGCGGTATCTTATGGATAACAGGGTGTTTGTCCAATTGGTAGGATATACAGATGAGGCCAGGGTAGTGCCTTTTGGGAGGGGGGAATCTCACGCGTTCAAGATATTGGAATATCTTGCGGGCGTGCGTTCGGAAGGCGTTTACACGTTAAGCGAAACATTGGAAGAGGCGAGTTTTATTACGCCTTACAGGTCCACGCTTGTCACTATCATGCTTGATAATGATATGGACGCCCTTTCAAGCCTGGTGCAATTCAAGATAAAAGGTATAAAGCTCATAGTGATAGCGCTCGCGGGTTCGACCTTCGGCCATGTCGAGGGCAGTGAACACCTTGACGAAGCGGGCGCCAGGGAATTCGATGAAGCGCTCGCGGGCCTTGAGGCCCATGTTTACAGGATCTCCAAGGGCGATAAGCTGGAAAAGATATTCGAAACGGTCTGATAATGGATAAAGATAAACTGTATTTTCATTTCGCTAATCTCGGCCTTGTCATCATGGGGATTTTAAGTATCCAGAAAACAGTCGGCCCTGTAATGGCGGCGTTATTAGTACTGGGCAGCGTGGGCGGGTTTTTATTCAGCTGGTACATCAGGAATTCCAGGCCGCCGCACATAGATACCTTCATAGGCATGCTCTCTCTTGCCAGCGCGGTGGCGGTGCTCAGCAGGCTCTATGAAGCGGAAATAAGTTTCGAAAACCTGCTCAGGATTTTTTCCACCGCGCTCGCGTGGCTCTGCCTTTTCCAGACATTCGGGCTTAAGGAACAGAAAAGTTATAGTCTCCTGCAGTTCATTTCCGCCGCGCTCCTCATATCTTCGGTAAGCCTCGCGCTCGAGGAGGAAACAGTTTATATCCTTTACCTGACAGCTTTTTTATTTACGTTGATCTTCGCGATGAGGCTGGACCTGGTATGTGAAAAGCAAGGGCGCGGGTCTATAATAATAGGTGACAGGGAAGAGGTGATGGGCTTATGGCACCAGATAAAGGTCGGCGCTATCATGTTTTCCATTGTTCTGTCGCTTTCCGCGATCGTGTATCCTGCGGTCCCGCGATTCAACAATCTTTCCCTGGACTGGATACCATCCACGCTTTTGGGATTGTCCGAGAAAAACCCTATTTTAAAATTACTACCGTCGGCGGATAAAAGCATCAAAGAGGATAAGGTCAAAAAAGAGCAAAAAGTGGATGATGCCAGCAAAAAAAGAGAAACCGCGAAAGCCGAGATCAAGACAAAAGGCCCCGAGGAAAAAAAAGAAGAGGACGCGAAGGAAAATAAAAAAGAAACCACCGAGAGATTCAAGGCCAGTGATTTCAATAAGAATATAGATGCCTATAAGATAGAATCCCTTACGATAAAGGCCGACAGGGATAAGCTGCCGCTTGACCAACAGGCCTCTATTACCGCGGAGATCAAACTGACCGACGGTTCGGTCATCCAGGCTACGAAACTTGTCGACTGGAAGGTTACGGGTACCGCGAAGGTATCGCTGGATAAGGACGGAAAATTGTCGCCAAAAGAAGAAGGCACGGTCCAGATATCCGCAAGCTATATGGGGGCATTCAGCAACGACGTAAAAATAAAGATAACACAGCCTGTCACGCCGAAGAAGAAAAAAAGTTTCTTATTCCACCTCTTAATGTTATTCCTGTGGCTTCTTATATTGGCGTTGCTGGTTTTTTCGATCATAATTTTCATCAGGTCGCAGAAATTGGCCGCGATGTTCAGGGATAATCCAAAGGAATTCATAAAAGAAGTATACGCGGCGCTCTGCAGGGCCCTTAAGATTTACGGCATGCCCAAATTCGATTATACGGCTTACAGGGAATTCTATGATTTTATAAGAGAGTTTATTTCCGCCAGGCCCGGGCCTATGCAGGCGCTGACGGAAGGGTTCCTTGAGGCGCGTTTTTCGAGCCATGAAATTTCCGTTGCCCATTCACGCAATGCCCTCGAGTCATTCCACGGCGTAAAAGACGTGATCCTGGAAAGAGAAGAGAAAAATAAATTCTGGAAAGGATTTTTGTTCAGGCTGACGGTGCTGGACGTATTATTAGTCCCGAAGTAGTTGTCCGCAGTCCCAGCCTTGCTCGCTCAGGTGAAAATTTGCCCTGCGGGCCGCCTTTTATTCCGCGTTTTGGCGGGGCTCAAAAAACTTACCCGGCACAAACAAGGTGCCGGGTTCGAACAGTTTTGAGCCTTTTGGTCTCCTAAAAGGTGACATAGAAACCGCCAAAACGCTCATAAAAGGCTAAATTTTCAATTCGCTCGCAAAGGCCGGGACTGCGTTAGAGATATTTGCAAAAGTTTTTACGTCTCCGGCAGGCTGGGGTCTGAGGCACATTTGAGAGGTTTCGGCATAGGATAGGTCCTTTTGAATATAAGTGCGCAAGGGGTTACGGCGAAGTTTTTTATACTGTCAAGACTACCTTCAGTATAAAAAACGAGCCGTAAACCGTAGCGCACGGCGAAACACTCTCTGTGCCGAACGACCCCAGCCTGCCGGAGGAGGCAAATAGCACAGTCCGATTAGTATAGTCCTCGTACTTGACATTATAATAAATTTGCTGTATCATACATCTTTAAAACATTTAAAAATCGTCCCTCGCCGCCACAGAAACAACGGCGGGTCGGGATCAAATTTTGTTTCACAAAATTTGGGAGGTTCTGAATGGGTGAATGGGTCGGCAGAGGCAGGAAGGCCAGGAGATGTTATGGTTTTGACGAGATAGCGCTTGTACCGGGGGCTGTTACGATAAATCCGAAAGAGGTGGATACGAGCTGGGAGCTTGCTGGAAGAAAATATAAAGTCCCTATACTCGCCGCGGCAATGGACGGAGTGGTGGACGTCAAGTTCGCCATAGAGATGTCCAGGCTGGGAGGCATAGCGGTCCTTAACCTTAATGGTGTTCAGACGCGTTACGATGACCCGGCGGAGGTGCTTGAAAAAATAGCGCACGCGAACCCGGAAGAGGCCACGAAACTGGTACAATCTCTTTATGTGAAGCCTATCCAGGAAAAACTCATCGCTAAAAGGATCAAAGAAATAAAAAGCAAAAAAGGCGTGGCTGTGGTGAGCGCTATCCCTCAGGACGCCGAGAAATTCGGTAAGATCGCCCAGGAAGCGGGCGCGGATATTTTTGTGATACAATCCACTGTTATCAGCGTAAAACATATGTCAAGCGAATACAAGATTGTGGATCTGGCAAAATTCATAAAATCCATGAAGATACCCGTGATCCTCGGTAACTGCGTTACATATTCGGTAGCGCTGGAGCTTATGGAGACAGGCCCGAGCGCGATACTTGTCGGCATAGGCCCGGGCGCGGCGTGTACTACCCGCGGCGTACTCGGCATAGGGGTACCGCAGGTAACGGCCACCTCGGATATTGCGGCGGCAAGGGATTTTTATTACAAAAAGACCGCTAAATACATACCGATCATCACGGACGGAGGTATGGATTCCGGCGGGGATATATGCAAGGCATTTGCCTGCGGCGCGGACGCCGTTATGGTAGGTTCCGCTTTTGCCAGGGCAAAAGAGGCTCCGGGTAAAGGTTATCACTGGGGAATGGCTACCCCACACGCAAATCTTCCGCGCGGGACAAGGATCCATGTCGGTACGACAGGCACGCTGGAAGAGATACTCCTGGGCCCGGCCAAGCTTGATGACGGCTCGCAGAATTTAGTAGGCGCCCTTATGACCTCCATGGGCAATTTAGGAGCGAGGAACATAAGAGAAATGCAGTTGACGGATATTATCATCGCCCCATCTATCAAGACCGAAGGAAAAATAATGCAGAGGGTCCAGAAGGTGGGGATGGGGAAATAAAATATACGTAGGGGACGGTCGCGACCGTCCCCTACAAGAAATATGATCCATTCCGATTTCGTCCATTTACACGTCCACACGCAATACAGCCTTCTCGACGGCGCATGCCTCATAAACGGCCTTACTGACCTTGCGAAACGCATGAAGATGCCCGCCTGCGCCATAACAGACCACGGCAACATGTTCGGCGCCATAGAGTTTTACCAATCCTGCCTGAAGAACGGGATAAAACCCATAATAGGCTCCGAGGTTTACATCGCCCCAAAAGGCAGGCTTGACAAGACCTTTTCTCAGGGGGAAGAGACCGCCAACCACCTCATACTGCTTGTAAAAGACGAGACGGGATATAAAAATTTAATGAAGCTGGTTTCTATCGGCTACCTGGAAGGGTTTTATTATAAGCCCAGGATCGACAGGGAAATACTCGCCGAATATTCAAAAGGACTGATAGCGTTGTCGAGCTGTCTGAAAGGCGAGATCCCCCGCTCGATAACGAACAATAAAGAAGATAGGGCAAGGCGGCTGGCGGAGGAATACCGCGATATACTCGGCAAGGAGAATTTTTATTTTGAATTACAGGATAATTCCATTCCCGAGCAGAGGGATGTCGATAAAGGGCTCGTGAAGCTGGCCAGAGAAATGGGAATAGGCCTTGTCGCCACGAACGACGTGCATTATCTTACCAGGGACAGCGCCAAGGCCCATGAGGCGCTTTTATGCATACAGACCCAGACAACGCTCGATGACCCGAACCGCATGAGGCTCCAGACCGATCAGTTCTATTTCAAGTCCGGCGAGGAAATGAAGGCCCTCTTCAGTGAAATACCCGACGCTATATCCAACACCATAAAGATAGCCGAGAAATGCAACCTCGAGCTGGATTTCAAAAAAACATACCTGCCTCATTACGCTGTTCCCGAAGGCATGACGCGCGATAAATATCTCAAGGATTTATGTGGACAGAATCTCGAGAGAAGATATAAACCCGGGGGCGACACAAAATCCTCCGACGCCATAAAACAGAGGATGGATTATGAATTAAAGGTCATCAATAAATCCGGTTACACGAGTTATTTCCTGATAGTATGGGATTTCGTCAATTACGCGAAATCGAAAGGCATAGCGGTGGGCCCGGGGAGAGGCTCGGCCGCGGGCAGTATAGTCAGCTATCTCCTGGGAATTACCGACATAGACCCCCTGAAATATAATCTTCTGTTCGAAAGGTTTTTGAATTCCGAGCGTGTCAGCATGCCTGATATAGACATAGATTTCTGCTACGAGCGCCGGCCGGAGGTAATAGAGTATGTGATCCAGAAATACGGCAAAGATAATGTCGCCCAGATAATAACTTTCGGGACCATGGCCGCGAGGGCGGTCATAAGGGACGTGGGCAGGGTCATGAACCTGCCTTACGCGGACGTGGATAAAATAGCCAAGCTCGTGCCGGTGGACGTGGATATGACGCTAGAACTCGCGCTTGAGCAGGAACCTGAACTGGCGAAACTTTACAAAGAAGACCCCAAGATAAAAAACCTCATCGACATCTCCAAAAAACTCGAAGGCCTGACGCGCCACGCGTCCACTCACGCGGCAGGCGTTGTCATAAGCGAAGATGTCCTGACAAACCACGCCCCTCTTTTTAAGACAAGCGACGGCCAGATATCCACAGGTTATGCCATGGGCTCCCTTGAAAAGATAGGACTGCTTAAAATGGATTTCCTGGGGCTCAGGACATTGACCGTTATCCAGGAAGCGATCAAGATAATAAACAGGGTGAACGGCATAAGCCTGAAGTCCGAGGATATACCGATGGACGACCTTAAGACCTACAAACTTTTGAATAACGCGGAATCCACGGGCGTGTTCCAGCTGGAAAGTTCGGGCATGAGGGACCTGTTGAGGAAATTGAAGGCGGAGAAATTCGAGGATATTATCGCGCTCCTGGCGTTGTACAGGCCGGGCCCTATAGGCAGCGGTATGTTAGACGATTACATGAAGCGCAAACACGGCAAAATAGAAGTGAAATACGACCATCCCCTGCTTGAGGAAAGTCTCAGGGAGACGTACGGCATTATCGTGTACCAGGAACAGGTAATGATGATAGTCTCGCGCCTCGCGGGATTTTCGCTGGCCCAGGCCGATCTTTTAAGGCGGGCGATAGGCAAGAAGACCCCGGAGATAATGGAACAGCAGAGGAAGGCGTTCATCGACGGGGCGGTAAAGAACAGGATAGACAAGAGGATCGCGGAAAAGATATTCACCCTGATAGAACATTTCGCGGGATACGGTTTTAACAAGAGCCATTCCGCGGCATACGCCATGATATCTTACAGGACCGCGTACCTCAAAGCAAACTATCCCGTTGAATTCATGACAGCGCTTCTGACAAGCGAAAAAGATAACACGGACAAGATAGTGGAATATATAGATGAGGCGGAGCGTATGGGCATAAAAATCCTTCCTCCGGATGTCAACGAGAGTTACGCCAATTTCACGATGATAAATAAAAACGAGATAAGGTTCGGGTTGAGCGCGGTCAAGAACGTGGGCGAAGGAGCCATAGAGTCTATAATAGAGGCGAGGAAAGGGCATGGGCGCTTCGGCGATTTGTATGAGTTTTGCGAAAGGACTGATTCAAGGCTCGCCAATAAGAAAGTCCTGGAGAGCCTGATAAAATGCGGGGCGTTCGACAGCATTGGCTTGAAAAGGGCCCAGCTGATGACCATGCTGGGTGACGCGATGGACGCGGCCGGCGCGGCCCACAAAGAGTCCGCGGCGGGACAGATGACGCTTTTCAAAGAGGCGGGCAGGCAGCGTCAGGCACCGGATGTCAAAGAATGGCCCGAAAGCCAGTTGTTGAATTTCGAAAAAGACATGATAGGTTTTTATATCACAGGCCACCCCCTCGCCAAATATGAAAAAATACTGAAAGAATATTCGACATCCGGAAGCGCGGGGTTGAAGGGGCTGGAAGACGGGCAGAAGGTATGGTTCGGAGGCATAATAAATAAGATAAAAAATACCGTGACCAAACGTTCGGGGGAAAGAATGGCGATCATGATCGTGGAAGACATGGAAGGTAATGTGGAGGCGCTTGTTTTTCCGAATTCTTACAAGAATGTTTCCAAGTACATATTGCCTAACGCCGCTATATTCATAAATGGCAGGCTTAGCCTCAAAGAAGAAAGGCCCAAGATAATAGTGGAGGAGATAATCCCCATAACCGAGGCGAGGAAAAAGTTTACGCAGTCTGTCTCTATCGACCTTTTGTCCCAGGGCATGGATGAGGATTTTTTCAACAGCTTAAGAGGCGTTTTCAGCAGGCACCAGGGCGATACGCCGGTCTATCTCAATATCGCGACAAAGACCAACGGTTCTTTCCGCCAGCTCGTGGACAGAAAGCTTTTTGTGAGCCCCACCAATGAATTTGCCGGTGAGCTTGAAAATCTTATCGGCAAAGACCACATCAAATTCGAAAAGTAATTGACAATATAGGCATAACCTGTTACACTACCCATTGTATTTACGATAGATATAAAAAAACCAAGGAGGTTAGTTATGGCTAATAGTATGACCAAAAAAGATATTGTAATGAAGATCTCGGAGAGCACGGATATCAAGCAGATAGACGTTAAAAAAGTCGTGCAGATGACGTTTGATATTATAATAGACGCGCTGGCGCGAGGCGAGAAAATAGAGCTCAGGAATTTCGGGGTATTTAAAATAAAGTCCAGGAAAGGACGCATGGGCCGCAATCCCAGGACAGGCGCCCAGGTACCTGTCCAGCCCAAAAAGGTAGCCATATTTAAACCCGGCCTAATTATGAAGGCAAAGGTAAAATAAGCATCACTAACCACTAATATGATAAAAGCATTACGCGGCACAAAAGACATCCTGCCCGATGAAATAGGCATATGGCGCTATATCGAATCCAATGGCAGGGATATATTTGATATATATGGGTATAATGAGATAAGGACCCCCGTAATAGAAGAAGCGCCTTTATTCATAAGGAGCATAGGCGGCGCCACCGATATCGTGCAGAAAGAGATGTATGTTTTTACCGACAGGGGCGGCAGGAATATCGCGTTAAGGCCCGAGGCCACAGCTTCTATAGCGCGCGCGTATATAGAAAATTCCTTGTTTCAATCCGGCGGTATCTCGAAATTGTTTTACATAGGCCCGATGTTCAGGAGCGAGAGGCCTCAGCAGGGAAGGCAGAGGCAGTTCTATCAGATAGGCGTCGAGGCTATCGGTTCGGATAATCCGTTTATAGACGCTGAGGTCATAGCGCTCGCGGCAGGCCTTCTTGAGCGTCTGGGCATCAAAAAATACCATGTAAAATTGAACAGCCTGGGCTGTTACAAGGACAAGGCAGGCGTGATAGAGAAATATAAAGAAAGTTTCAAGCCGTTTGCCGGTGAATTGTGCGAGACTTGCAAAGGGCGTTTTGATAAAAATGTGTTAAGGGTGTTCGATTGCAAGGAGGCTTCCTGTAAAGCTATCGCGGAAAAAATCAAAACTGAAAACGCGCTATGCGCGGATTGTGCGGCGCATTTTGAAAAGGTCAAGCAATACCTGGACGCCATAGGCATCCGGTATGAGGTGGATACTAAAATAGTAAGGGGCCTTGATTATTACACCAAGACCGTATTCGAGGTAACACAGGATGACCTTGGCGCGAAAGACGCGATATGCGCGGGCGGCAGGTATAATAACCTGATAAAAGAACTTGGAGGCAAAGATACGCCCGCTATCGGGTTCGCGTTCGGCATGGAGAGGCTGGCAATGGTGTTAAAACAGCTTTCAGCCCCCAGCCTTAAGCCTCCGGCTGTAAATGTTTTTATAGCCGTCGCTGGAGAAGGGCTTGGCGGAGAGGCCTTTAAATTGACAGAGACGTTACGCGGGGCGGGGATCTCTAGTGATATGGATTATGACGCGAAAAGTTTGAAAGCTCAGATGAGAAAGGCGGAAAAATTCGGCGTGAGATTTGTGGTAATCCTCGGAGAAGAAGAGTTTAAACGGGGCAAGGTTGCACTCAGGGATATGGAGAAAAGGAACCAGGAAGAAGTATCTTTAAGCGAAATCATAACAAAATTAAAATAAAGAAAGGGCATGATGAAACGGACGCATACATGCGGAGAATTGACGGCTAAAGAAATAGGCAAGAAGGCGGTATTAACAGGCTGGGTGCATAAAAGACGCGACCACGGCAAATTGATTTTTATAGATATCAGGGACAGGTACGGCCTGACCCAGGTGGTATTTTTCAAGATGAAAGAAGCGGAAGAGCTTCGCAGCGAATACGTGATAGCGGTAAAGGGAGTGGTCCAGCAAAGGCCGAAAGGAACGGAAAACAAGGATATCCCTACCGGGGAAGTGGAGCTCGGCGCGGCTGAATTGGAGATACTGAATCCGTCCAGGACGCCCCCCTTCGAATTGGATAATGTCAATGATATCTCGGAAGAGGTGCGGCTGAAATACAGGTACATAGATTTAAGAAGGCCCGAAGTCCAGAAAAAACTCCTCTTGCGCCACCGGATAATAAAATCGATGAGGGATTTCCTGGATAAAAAGGATTTTGTGGAAGTGGAGACACCCGTGTTGACAAAATCCACTCCCGAAGGCGCCAGGGATTTTCTGGTGCCTTCCAGGCTGAACCAGGGAAAATTTTTCGCGCTCCCGCAATCCCCGCAATTATTCAAGCAATTATTGATGGTATCGGGCCTTGAGAGGTATTTCCAGATAGCCAAGTGTTTCAGGGATGAAGACCTGCGCTCGGACAGACAGCCTGAATTTACCCAGCTGGATATGGAACTTTCCTTTACGGACGAAGAGGAGATATTCGAGATAGTGGAAAAGCTCCTCAGGTATGTGTTCAAGGAGTCCATAGGCATGGAACTTAAGATACCTTTCCCGCGTATGTCCTACAAAGAGGCGATGGAGAAATATAATTCGGACAAGCCCGATATCAGGGAGAACAAGACAGGGTTCCAGTTTTTGTGGGTCACGAGCTTTCCGCTGTTCAAATATAACGAAGAGGAAAAGAAATGGGACATGGAACACCACCCGTTCACTTATCCTCTCGTGGAAGACCTGGAACTGATAGAAAAAGAACCTGCCAGGGTCAGGTCGAGGGCTTACGATCTTGTTATAAACGGTGTCGAGATAGCGTCCGGAAGTATAAGGATACACAAGAGAGAACTGCAGGAAAAGATATTCAACCGCATCGGGTTGAGCATGGATGAGGCAAAGGAGCGTTTCGGGTTTTTATTGGAGGCGTTCGAATACGGCGCGCCTCCGCACGGCGGTATCGCGCTGGGCCTTGACAGGCTTATAGCGCTCATGGCGGGTTCGGATACTATAAGAGACGTGATAGCTTTCCCGAAGACACAGAAAGCGGTCTGCCCGCTGACTGAAGCGCCGTCATCGGTTGATGACAGGCAGTTGAAGGAGCTCGGGATCAGGCCGGCGGCAATAGATAAAAAACAGGATACAGGCGACACAAAAAAAACAGGGAGGGAGTCATGAAAAGAGCGATATTTTGTTGTTTATTATTAGCCGCGTTTTTTATGTCAGGTTGTGTGATCAGGACATACACTGTCGAGATGGACAGGGTTGACCAGGAGATAAACGGCAACAGAGGCGTTATACTTGGCACTCCTTCCGCGGCTGGCGAGATAGCCGAGACGAAAAAAACAAGGACGATCTATAATGTCGAGGTGGAGCTTCCTTCGGGGTACAGGACGACGCAGGAAATAGAAGATAAAGAGCTATACGGTAACAGGGGATATATAAGCGGCAGTATGATCCCCGAAAAAGAGGTTTATGTGACAAAAAGCGGCAAGGAGCGCGTTTCGGGCCCGCGATCCAGCGAGGGGCTGGGGTCTTCGAAAATGCCGCAGATATTTTATAGCGAGGCGGGCGCAGGGCTGGGCGCTTCATCCGCGGCCGGACAGGCGCAGAAGGAGTCTTATGTTGTTAAAAAAGGCGACACGCTTCAGAAAATATCCGAAAAGTTTTACGGGACCACAAAAAAATGGAAAAATATATACGACGCTAACAGGCATGTTCTCAAAAGCCCGGACAGGATAAGGCCCGGCCAGAAGCTTATTATTCCGGCAGAATAATGGAAATGAAAGCCCTGCCTCGCTCAGGAGATAATAAAGGCTTATGAAGAAAACTCTAAATAGAAAACACAAGTCCGGCAGAATACCGAACAGGATATCGCATATCCTGATAGCCATGGCTGTCTGCTTCGCGCTTATGGCTATAATGAAATGGGATACAAGCGTTTTCAAGACCGAATTCCGGGAAGGCGATATTGTGCTTAAATCCATATACGCGCCTTTTGATTTCGAGATAAAAGGGGACATAGATCACAAGGTCACGGAAGCGGCCAGAAAAAATGCCTCGGATTCGGTGCCGCCTGTTTACAGCATAGACAGTTCCGTGAAAGAAGATATCTTAAAAAAGGTCAGCGCGGTATCCGGCGCGATACAGGCTTTAAAACAGCAGGAGGATGATGAAATGAGGCCGGCAGCGGTAAAAGAGGCCGCGGGGCTTTATAATATCCCTCTCTCGATACTGAACGCTATCCTGGAGCTGAAGGAACCGCGGGAATTTTTCGCGGAGGTTGTCAGGGTGATGGATTATATAATGGACGCCGGCGTCATACCCGTGCCCGAGTTGACCGCGCTCGAGAAAGGCGCCGTAAAGATAATAACGCTTGTGGATAGATCCGGGAATACCGAGCAGGTAAAATCCACGGATGAATTCTGGCCGCTTTCAGACATAAGGAAAAAATCCGCAACGCTTTCGAGCCTCCTGAAGGACAAAAAGGAAAAACCCCTTCTTACGGATTTCGTGAATGAAATACTTATGCCTAACATAAAATACCAGGAGGAGGACACGCTTTCCAGGAAACAGGCGGTGGCGGCGAAGATAAAGCCCACGTATAAGACGATAGAGGTCAGGAAAAATGAACTTATACTCAGTAAAGGCGGACGTATCTCCAAAGAAGATATGGCAAAGCTCGATGCCATAGAACAGCGCGAGCCGTATCCATTTAAAATAACCGCGTTCTTCGGCATCGCGCTGCTTATAGTTTTATTCATGATACTCCTGGTGCTTTACATAGAATTTTACGAACCGGACCTGATAGTGGGCAATAAAGAGCTTATTCTCCTTGCCTCGATAAGCGTACTCATGATACTCGCCTCGAAACTTATTATAATGTCTCCCTGGCCCAGCAACCTGATACCGGTATCGGCGGCATCGATGCTCATAGCGCTGCTTTTAAACAACAGGCTCGCGATAATGACCACATGTTTCTTAAGTATAATAATCGGCATGATCGCGGGGGGCAGGCTGGACATAGCGGGTTCGTCTATAGTAGGCGGCATGATAGGCATATTTGCCGTAAGGAATGTGAGAAGAAGGTCCCAGCTCATATCCGCCGGTTTAGCTGTCGGGTTCGCGAATATGACATATTCCATAGGCATCGGATTTATAAATTCGCTGGATTTCGGGATATATATAACAGAGGCTTTCCTAGGCCTTTTGAACGGCCTGATGTCGGCTATAATAGTCACCGGGATTTTACCGATTTTTGAAACGGTTTCCAAGACCATTACGGATATAAGCCTCCTGGAGATCGCGGACCTGAACCACCCGATATTGAAGGAAATGGTCATAAAGGCGCCGGGCACATACCATCACAGCCTTGTGGTGGGGAATCTTGCCGAGGCCGCGTGTGAGTCGATAGGCGCTAACGCGCTCCTGGCGCGAGTGAGTTCATATTTCCATGATATAGGCAAGATCGATAAGGCGGAATATTTCAGCGAGAACCAGACAGGGGCGTCCATGCACGATAAGCTTTCTCCGACAATGAGCAGTCTCATAATAACCAATCATGTGAAAAACGGGGTCGAATTGGCGGAGAGGTACGGCTTGAACAGGAAAATAGTGGATATAATAAGGCAGCATCACGGAACAGGCCTTGTTTTTTATTTTTTCAAAAGGGCGCTCGAAAAGACAGAGGGCGAAGAGGTGCTTGAGGAAGGTTTCAGGTATCCCGGGCCTAAGCCTCAGACAAAAGAGGCGGCCTGTGTACTCCTCGCCGATTCCGTGGAGGCGGCATCCCGCACACTCGAAGACCCTGCTCCTTCCAGCCTGCAGGGTCTTGTGAAGAAGATTATCAATAATAAATTCATAGACGGCCAGCTGGACGAATGCGAACTTACGCTCAAAGATCTCGAGAAGATCGCGGAGGTATTTACCCATATACTGACAGGTATATACCATACCCGCATAGGATATCCGGAGGACATAAAAAAGAAGGCATGAGGATCGATATACAAAATTTACAGAGCGCGGTAAAGGTCGATAAGGCCAGGATAATAGAATGCGCGGGTTATGTATTGAAAGCAATGGGTGAAGACGGCGCGGAATTAAGCCTGGTCCTTACAAACGATCTGTATATCAGGAACCTGAACTGGAAATACAGGAGGAAGGATTCGGCTACGGACGTGCTGGCGTTCCCGATGCGCGACTCCAGGGGCCTTTCCGGTGAGATACTCGGGGATGTGGTCATATCCGTGGAAACCGCCAGGAGGGAAGCGAAAAAAAGGAAAAAAGATTTTCAGGAAGAGATGGAACTTTATTTCGTGCACGGCATACTGCATCTATTGGGTTATGACGACGAAAAGCCGAGGGCAAGGAAGAAGATGAAGGCGAAAGAGAAAGAATTAATGGAGAGCCTATGCAGCAGCAGAGCTTAGTGGAAAGTTTTAACGCCGCCATAGAAGGCTTTGTTTATGTTTTCAAGAGCCAGCGCAACATGAGGCTTCATTTTTTGATGGGGCTTTTCGCTGTCCTTCTGGGAATTGTCCTTAATTTTACATATATCGAAGTGATAGCGCTGTGCCTTACCATAGCGTTTGTGCTTTTCGCGGAGATGTTCAATACGGCTGTCGAGTACACGGTGGACCTGGTAAGTCAGGAATACCACCCGCTGGCAAGGATAGTAAAAGACATAGGCGCGGGAGCGGTTTTATTGAGCGCCATGACCGCGGTAGTGGTGGGTTATATTCTATTCGCTTCGAAGGCCGGGATAAGGATAGAGGATAATATAGTGAAGATAAGGGGATCCAACTGGCATGTAACATTTATAATACTGATACTGATCATGGCGATAGTGGTTTTGAGCAAGCTTTTTTTGCGCAGAGGCACGCCTTTGAGAGGAGGCATGCCCAGCGGGCACGCGGCATTGGCATTTTCGATATGGGTGATAATATCATTTCTCTATCCCAACAGCCTGGTGGTTTTCCTGGTGTTTGTTCTCGCGGTCCTCGTGTCGAGAAGCAGGATCAACAACAGGATACACAGCATTATGGAGGTTTTTATAGGCGCGTTACTCGGAGTCGTAACAACAGCGTTTATTTTTCAATTCTTGAGGAAATAATATGTGGCGTAAAATCAGGGCTTATTTTTTTACGGGATTATTGATAATAGTACCGGGCGTTATTACCTTCTGGGTACTGTATTTTATAATATCCAAACTCAATTCTTTACTGCTTGAGCCGTTGATGGGGATTTTTGGCGCGTGGATACCTGACAGGATTTACCTGGAGATACTTACGAAGCTGGTAATATTGATAATAGTAGTGCTGTTGCTTGTCCTCATAGGTTTCGCGGCCAGGATCATCATAATAAGAAAGATATTCCGGATAGGGGAACGGGTGCTTTATAAAGTACCCATAATAAGCCCGATATATAAGAGCATAAAAGATATGTCGAACGCGTTCTTTTCGGAAAAGAATCCTATGTTCAAGAAGGTCGTGCTCGTGGAATACCCCAGGAAGGGGATATATTCCATAGGCTTTGTTACTTCCGAGGCTGGAGGGGAACCCGGGAGAAAAATAAAGAAGGATGTCATGAATGTGTTTGTGCCGACCTCGCCTACTCCGGGGTCAGGTTTCTTTGTGATTGTCCCGAGGGATGAGGTAATACAGCTTGACATGACTGTTACGGACGGGATCAGGATGGTCATTTCAGGCGGGGCGGTTGTGCCCGGTTCGAATTATGGCGATACAGAAAACAGAGGCGATACTTCTAAGAAAGAGGGACTTCAGGGAAACTAGCCTTATCCTTACTTTTTTTACGAAGGGTTTCGGAAAAATAGACGGCATAATAAAAGGCGCGAGAGGGGTGAGGCCGAGGAGCGAGGCAAACCCTATCTTTTTCAGCCTTGATAATATAGTTTTTTACGAAAAAAAAGAAAAAGGGATTTCCGTGATATCGCAGTGCGAGGCGCAGGAGGTATTCCTTAATATCCTCAAGGAATGGCAGAGGGCAATGCCCGCGTATTACATGCTGGAACTCGCGGATGTATTTACCGAACCTGGAGACAAGTCAGAGGACATATTTGAGGGCCTCTACAGCGGTTTTAAATCCCTGGACAGCGGCAAAGAGGCGGAGAGCATAACCAGGCTTTTTGAAATAAAATTATTGACGGCGCTTGGGCTTTGGCCTGGCGCGGAATATTTCAAACTGACCAAAGGCGCGATGCCGAGTTTACAGCACCTGGAAAGAGAGCCGTGGAAGACCGCCTCGAACATGAAATTGTCAAAGGACGTGAATAACGAGATCAAGACAGTTACGGCGAAGATAATAGGGGAAAATCTTGACAGGCCGTTAAAGACCTCAAAATTTTTGTAAATATAAATTCTTCTCGACTTCGCTCGAAGAATATTGTTCGAGCGACCCGCCGCAGGCGGAGAGTCGAGAACAGTCAAGGATCATATGAAAAAACTATCGTTTCAGGAAGTCGTGGATAAGCTGAACAAGTTCTGGTCTTCGAAAGGCTGCCTTATCGTGGAACCCGTGGATACGGAGGTAGGGGCGGGCACCTTTCATCCCGCCACATTTTTTAAATCACTCGGGAATGACTCGTGGAGAGCGGCTTATGTCCAGCCTTCGAGGAGGCCGTGTGACGGGAGATACGCGGATAACCCGCTGAGACTGCAGCATTATTATCAATACCAGGTTATCATAAAGCCTACAATACCCGATATTAAAAAGGTCTATCTCGACAGCCTTAAGGCGCTCGGCATAGATTTAAAGGCCCACGAGGTCAGGTTTGTCGAGGACGACTGGGAATCGCCCACGCTCGGCGCGTCCGGCCTTGGCTGGGAGGTCTGGCTGGACAGCCTGGAGATAACGCAATTCACCTATTTTCAGCAGGTGGCTGGGATAGAGCTGGATCTTGTGCCCTGCGAAATAACATACGGCCTTGAGCGCATATGCATGTTCATTCAGGAGAAGTTCAATCTGTTCGACCTGGAGTGGTATAAAGGCGTGACCTATGGGGATATACACAGGCGGCATGAGATAGAATATTCGAAATATAATTTTGAGGAAGCCGATATAGAGATGTATTTAAAGATGTTTGAGTATTTTGAGAAAGAGGCCGTGAGGCTCGCGGACAAGTCCCTTATGTACCCCGCGTATAGTTTTGTCCTGAAGGCATCGCACGCGTTCAATGTCCTGGACGCGAGAGGTGCCGTGAGCCAGAACGAGCGGCCCCGTTATATCGCCAGGGTCCGTGCGCTCGCGAAGCGCTGCGCTGAGCTTTATATCAAAAAATAAGTCTAATGTCACATTTAAGACAGTGTCTTAAATGTGACATTAGGAGATGAGATGGCTATAAAAAAAGAGAAAAGCGATTTTTTACTTGAGATAAATGTAGAAGAATTGCCTGCGGGCTATGTGAGGCCTGCGCTGGATAGGCTGAAGGCCGCGTTTATCGAAAGATTAAAGGCGGAACGCATAGCGCACGGGGATATTATTGTTTACGGCACGGCCGTCAGCCTCATTTGTTATATCAAAGAGATGTTGTTGAGGCAGGAAGAACTTTCCCAGGAAATAAGCGGCCCGCCGAAGAGGATAGCGTTCGACGAAAACAATAATCTCACGCCGCAGGGTATGGGATTCGCGAAAAATCAGGGCGTAAGGGCGGAAGAGTTGAAGATGAAGCAAACACCGAAAGGCGAGTACTTGTTTGTCGTGAAAAAGACAGCGTCAAGGCCTTCCAGGGAGGTATTACGTTCCGCTATACCGGATATAATAAAATCAATAGCTTTTCCCAAGACGATGAAATGGGATGATTCCGGCATGAGATTCGCGAGGCCGATACAGTCTGTCGCGGCATTGCTGGGCAGGGAAAATATAAAGTTCGAGATGGGTAATGTGTCCATGAAGATTGTCAAGGGCGCGGATCCCGCGGCGTATCTCGGGAAGATAGAAAAAACATATATTCTGGACCAGGACAAGAGAAAAAAAGAGATAGAAAAAATGATCCTGGCTGCCCAGAAAAAGGCAGGCATGGACGAAGGCGTAGATAAAAACCTTCTCGAGGAAACGAATTTTATGGTAAAGTCCCCGGTGCTGATGATGGGCGAGTTTGACAAAAAATTCCTGGACGTCCCGAAGGATGTCCTGGCCGCCAGCATGTCCAAACACCAGAGGCTCTTCACCCTTTCCAGGGACGGCGGGCTTGTGAACAGGTTCATCGCTATAATAGACGGCAAAGGCAGGGATTTGAAGAAGATGAGGAAGATTTACGCCGACATCCTGGAGGCCAGGCTCAAGGACAGCCTGTTTTTTTACAAGGAAGACACAAGGCTTCCTTTCGCGGAATTAACCCCCAAATTAAAAGACTTGATTTTTCAAAAAGATTTAGGTAATATGTTCGAAAAAATACAAAGGCTTGAGGAACTTTCGTCTTTTATTTCAGAAAAATTAGGGATCAACGCGGACAGGAAAGAAGATATTAAAAAAGCGGCGCGCCTGTGCAAGACAGACCTCGTTACGCAGATGGTGGGAGAATTTCCGAGCCTTCAGGGCGCGATGGGAATGGAATACAGCCTCAGGAGTGGTGAGAAAAGCTCCGTAGCCGCGGCCATAAAAGAGCATTACCTGCCTAAAGGCACAGATGACGATCTCCCTGAGACAATAGAGGGCGCTGTAGTAGCGATAAGCGACAGGATCGACAATATAACCGGCTTCCTGGGAAGCGGTATAGAGCCGAAAGGGAGTTTTGACCCGTTCGGCATCAGGAGAAATTCCCAGGGCATGATACAGATAATAAAGAGCAGGTCTTTCAGGCTCGAACTCCGCGGCCTTATCAAAAAAGCGATAGAGTTGTATAAAGGCAGGCTCAGGATATCTGGGGATGAACTTGAAAAGAAGATAACCGGCTATATAAAGGAAAGGCTTGAGTTCCTGGCTCCGGACACCAGGCCCTTGGAGTTGAAACGGGCCGTACTTGAAGCGGGCTGTGACGATATTGTCGCTGTGTTTAAAAAGGTGGATGTGCTCTCCGACATAAGCGGTGAGAAATATTTTTTGAAGGCCGCCAAGGTCTGCGAAAGGACATCCAACATTTTGAAAGGCGCCAGGGGCGAGAACATAGGCGCGGTAAACGAAGGGCTTTTAAAGGAGGAGCAGGAAAAAGAGGTGTGGAAGGCGTACTCAGCCGACAGCGGGACGATAAAGGAGCTGATAAAACAGGAAAAATACAAGGAAGCCACCAGGGTGTACGGAGAATCGTTCTTCGGGCCCCTGCACGAATTTTTTGACAACGTTCTGGTAAACGCGGAAGACGCGGCTCTCCGCGGGAACAGGCTTGCGATGATGCAGGCCGTGAACCGGCTCTACACTAATGGTATAGCGGATCTGGCAATGTTGCCGCAGATAGTCGTTCAATAAATAGTTCTCGACTCCCCGCCTGCGGCGGATCGCTCGAACAATATTCTTCGAGCGAAGTGAGCGAAGCGAACAGAGTCGAGAAGATACATAAGAAAGGAAAGCAACAAAATGAACAAAATGGTTTACTTTTTTGGCGGCGGAAAAGCGGACGGGAACGAGAGTATGAAAAATCTTCTGGGCGGTAAAGGCGCGAACCTCGCGGAAATGGCGGGGCATAAGGACTTGAGGCTGCCTGTCCCTCCCGGATTTACTATTACGACGGAAATATGCACTTACTATTATCAGAATAAAGGAAAATATCCCAAGACGCTTAAGGAGGATGTCGAAAAAAATCTGGCAAAAGTCGAAAAGATAATGGGCAAAGGTTTTGGCGATATGAATAATCCCCTCCTTGTTTCAGTGCGTTCGGGCGCGCGCAAATCCATGCCGGGCATGATGGAGACGGTTTTGAACGTGGGCCTTACCGAGAAAACCATCCCTGGGCTCGTGAAACAGACAGGGAACGAGCGTTTTGTCTATGACGCCTACAGGCGCCTTATAATGATGTATTCCGACGTTGTAATGGAAAAAGCGGCCGGCATCGAACCGGAAGGCGACATGGGGATACGCAAACAGCTGGAAAAGATAATGGACGGCGTAAAGCATAGAAAAGGCGCGAAGAGCGACACTGACCTCAGCGCCGAAGATTTGAAAAAACTCTGCGCCGAATTCAAGAAAAAAATAAAGGAAGTCCTCGGGAAAGATTTTCCGGACGATCCTTCCGAACAATTGTGGGGCGGCATAAGCGCGGTATTCGCGTCATGGAACGGCAAGCGCGCCATTTCTTACAGAAGGATAGAGAGCATCCCTGACGAATGGGGCACGGCGGTAAACGTGCAGACCATGGTCTTCGGGAATATGGGCAATGATTCAGCCACAGGCGTGGCGTTTACCAGAAACCCGGGCAACGGCGAAAACGATTTTTACGGGGAATATCTCGTGAACGCGCAGGGCGAGGATGTGGTCGCCGGGATACGGACGCCCGCCCCCATCAATTCATACTCCACCAGCGAACATAACAAGGAGCTTGTGACGCTCGAAAAATTCATGCCCGCCATATACAAAGAAATATACAGCATAAGGAACAGGCTGGAAAAGCATTACAAGGACATGCAGGATATAGAATTTACCATTGAAAAAGGCAAACTATTCATGCTCCAGTGCCGCTCCGGTAAAAGGAACGGTCCTGCCGCTGTAAGGATGGCGGTGGATATGGTAAAAGAGAAACTAATAGACGCGAAGACGGCTGTGATGAGGGTTACACCTGAGCAATTGGATGAGCTGTTACATCCCATAATCGACCCTAAGACCGAAAAATTAGCCAAGCCTATCGCAAAAGGCCTGCCTGCGGGCCCGGGAGGCGCGTGCGGCCAGGCCGTGTTTACGGCGGAAGAGGCTGTGAAATGGAAGAAAGAGGGCAAGAATGTGATCCTTGTCCGCGAAGAAACAAACCCCGAAGACGTTGAAGGCATGAGAGCGGCTGAAGCAATACTCACAGTGAGGGGAGGCATGACATCGCACGCCGCCCTTGTCGCGCGCGGATGGGGTAAATGCTGTATCGTAGGTTGCGGCGGCATAACGATCGATTCCAGGGCAAAACAATTCTCCGCGGGTGGCAAGACTTTTAAGGAAGGAGACTGGATTACGCTTAACGGAACAAAAGGGTACGCGTATGAAGGAAAGCTTCCCATGATGAATGCCACAGAGGAAAACGAGGTCTTCAATAAATTTTTGAAGATATGCGACTCTGTCAGGAAATTGAAAATCAGGACAAATGCCGACACGCCGGCTGACGCGAAAAAAGCGCGTTCATTCGGAGCGGAAGGTATCGGGCTTTTCAGGACAGAGCACATGTTTTACGGCAAGGGCTCGGAAATACCGTTGTTCAAATTAAGGAAAATGATAGTTTCGAAGACCGTTGAGGAAAGGACCGCTGCGCTGGCTGAACTTTTCGAGCATGTGAAAAGCGATATAAAAGGCACGCTCGAGGCAATGGAGGGATATCCTGTTACGATAAGGCTCCTGGATCCGCCTTTGCATGAATTCATACCGCATGAAGAGGCGAAATTGAAAGAGCTTGCCTCAAGCCTGAATATCTCGCTGGAGGAACTGGAAAAGAGGGCGTCGAACCTGCGCGAGTCGAATCCTATGATGGGGCATCGCGGTGTAAGGCTGGGTGTAACATATCCCGAGGTAAGCAGTATGCAGATACGCGCGATACTCGAATCCGCGTGCGAACTTGCGCAGGCAGGGAAAAAAGTCTCTCCTGAGATCATGATACCTGTAGTGTGCGATAAAAACGAACTGATAAACCAGAAGGAGATAGCCAAAAAGGTGTATCAGGAAGTGATCGCGAAATACAAAGTGAAAAAGATACCGCATATGTTCGGCACAATGATAGAGATACCCAGGGCAGCCATTATGGCGGGCTCTATCGCGGAAGAGGCTGAATTCTTCTCTTTCGGAACCAATGACCTTACCCAGATGAGCTTTGGTTTTTCCAGGGATGACATGGGCGGGTTCCTGCCGGCTTACCTGGAAAAAAATATTTTGCCCAGTGATCCGTTCCAGACAATAGACCAGGACGGCGTAGGGGAGCTTATAAAGATCGCCATCGAACGCGGAAGAAAGACCAGAAAAGAGCTGAAGGTCGGGATATGCGGAGAACACGGCGGAGAACCGAAGTCGGTTGAGTTCTGCCACAGGGTGGGCATGAACTATGTAAGCTGTTCGCCTTTCAGGGTACCGATAGCCAGGCTCGCGGCGGCCCAGGCGGCGGCCAGGGAAACCAAAAAGGCGAAATAAAATATGGACGCTATAAAATTATACCTCAGGGCGATCAAGGACACCCCTCTTTTGAACGCGGCGGAAGAGGTATCGCTCGCGAAAAAGATAAGGGTAGGCAATGTCCACGCGCAGAAGAGGATGATACAATCCAATCTCAGGCTGGTGGTAAATATCGCCAAGAGATATTCCAAGCTGGGTGTCCCTATGATGGACCTTATAGAGGAAGGCAATCTCGGCCTTATGAAGGCGGTAAAGAAATATAATCCGCATAAAGGCTACAGGTTCTCGACTTACGCGGCGTGGTGGATCAAGCAGTATATCACAAGGGCTATCGCGAATCAGGGCAAGACAATCAGGATACCCGTTTACATGACGGAGATAATCAACAGATGGAAAAGGGTTACGGAACAGTTGACCCAGAAATACGGCAGGAAGCCCAAGACAAAAGAGGTGGCGAAGCTGATGAGACTTCCAATGAGAAAGATAAGGGAGATAAGCGAGGCCGCCACCAAGATATCTTCTCTTGACGCGCCTATAGGGGACGAAAGTACAGGGCAGTTCATAGATCTCATCGAGGACAATAGCAGCCTGTCTCCCACGGATAATGTTACCGACTCGCTTCGCCGTGAAAGAGTCATCCAGTTGTTAGACCGCATGAATGAGCGCGAAAAAAAGATCCTGGACCTCAGGTTCGGTTTGAGCGACGGCACTACCCATACCCTCGGCGAGACAGCCAAGATGTTCGGCATTACGCGGGAAAGGGTCAGGCAGATAGAAAGCGCCGCGCTGGAAAAACTGAGAGTTTTCATAATGCAGCAGACAGGGGAAATGGGGGAATATTGAGCATGGATGATTTAAAAAAATATATCCGCAGTATCCCTGATTTTCCCAAGAAAGGTATTCTTTTCAGGGACATAACCACCCTTATCGGGAACGGACAGAAATTCAACGAAGTCATAGACAGCCTTGCCGAAAGATATTCCGGCAAAAAAATAGACGCGGTCGTCGCTATCGAATCCAGGGGTTTTATTTTCGGCGGGGCGCTGGCTTATAAACTAGGCGCGGGCATGGTACCTGTAAGGAAAAAAGGCAAACTGCCGTACAAGACATATAAGGCGTCGTATTCCCTTGAATACGGGGAGGATACGCTTGAGATACACCAGGACGCCATAAAACCCGGCTCAAGGGTTTTGGTAATAGATGACCTTCTGGCAACAGGCGGGACAGCCGGCGCGGTAATAGAGCTTGTAGAAAAACTGAAAGGCGAAGTAGCGGAAATAGTCTTTATAATAGAGTTGAAAGATCTGGGAGGCCGGTCCAGGTTAAGCGGTTACCCGGTTTATTCCATGATCCAGTACTAGGGTCCCTATAGCTCAGATGGATAGAGCACAGGTTTCCTAAACCTGGGGCCGCAAGTTCGAATCTTGCTAGGGACGCCATCCTACGCCTAATGCATAGCGTTCATGCGTGGTAGGCTTCGGATGGTAAACCATTAAGTGGTAGGTTTACTCGACGAAGCTTACTTAAAATTATGACTATACATTAAGCGTAGTCGAGCTTCGGATGGCAAGCCATTAAAAGGGATTTATGATAGACCTTCATACACATACATTATTGAGCGACGGGGAATTATTACCGTCCGAACTGGCGAGGCGCGCGCAGGAGCACGGTTATAAAATAATAGGGATAACCGATCATGTGGATTCTTCAAACATAGATTTTGTTATCCCCAGGGTCATAAACGCGTGCAAAGACATAAATAAAAACTGGCGGATAAAAGCCATACCCGGGGTCGAGATTACGCATATGCCTGTCGAACTGATAAAAGACACGGTAAAATTTGTGCGTTCAGCCGGCATAAAACTGGTACTGGTGCATGGCGAAACAATAGTGGAGCCTGTCATCGAAGGCACGAACAGGGAAGCGATCATGTCGGGCGCGGATATACTGACGCATCCAGGGCTTATAGCGATGGAAGACGCGAAACTCGCGGCGGATAAAGGCGTGTATCTTGAGATTACGGCGCGCAAAGGCCACTCGCTGACCAACGGACATGTGGTGAAAATGGCGAGGGCGTCCGGAGCGAAGCTTGTCATAAACACGGATTCCCATACGCCTGATAATTTAATCTCCAGGGATTTCGCGGGAAAGGTCCTTTCGGGCGCGGGCCTTGACCAGAAAGAGATCTCGCAGGTTTTTAAGAATTCGGAAGAACTGGCTGCGAGTCTTACTTGACACTGATAGTTTGATATAGTAATATATTCTTCGAGCGAGGCCTAAAAGGCCGAGTCGAGAAGTTCTCGACTCGCTCGAACAATAATTGATAGGAGGTAATTGTGCATAGATTTAATCCCTTGCCCCTTGTTATCTGTTTATTGCCCCTTGTTTTACTTGCGGGCTGTGCTACGTTTCCCAAGAACGAATCATCGTCATCCGATGAATTGGAAAGAAATAAAACGGTCCTCGCGGTAGCGCCTATCCTAAAATTTGATGACATCCCCGTACCCGCGGGCTTCAAATGCCTGGATAAAGAATCCTTCGCTTTTCAGAACGATAAAAGCAGGGTAGCGTTGTTGAAATACTACGGCGGCCAGTCAGCGGACAGCGTAGTGGCGTTTTACAAAGAAGAAATGTCCATCTCCAACTGGGACCTGGTAAACATCATAGAATACGACAGAAAGGTCCTGAACTACGAGAATGGGGATGAAAGCTGTATAATAACTGTCCAGCCCCAGGGGGGCAAAAGCACTGTAATAATATCGCTTTCCCCGCGCTCAAGGCCCATAAAAGCCCAAAAAGTAGAGACAAAATAGCAGATTTTATTTGACAACTATATATATATAAGGTATACTTTTTGATTAATAAGGAAAGAAACCGTTTACAAATAAGCGTATACCGCTATAGACAGCTTTAATCCAAGCGAGGAAGGGAGGTGAAACTTTTAAGCTGAAGCAGTCAAAAAATATGGCGATATATCATAGAGACAGTACTTTTAGGTAAAGCCTAGTTATAATAAAGTAACCAAGGAGGAAAAGTAAATGAGTAGATTCTTAAAATTAATGAGCGTGCTAGCGATAGTGGCTCTCATTGCTGTACCGGCGTTCGCAGAAGTGCAGAACGTAAAGGTCAGCGGTGATATCGATTCAAAGGCCATCTACAGGAACAACTATGATTTAAAGCAGGGGCCTGTTACCGCAAACACCGATAATGATAAGGACACCTGGTTCAACACGATCACGAGAATTCAGATCGACGCAGATTTGACCGATAACGTATCTACCTGCGTAAGGCTTCTGAATGAAAGAGACTGGAACACAGAACCTGCTCCAGGAGCTGGTACCTCAGGAGAAACCAGTATCGCTCTAGATCTCGCGAACGTAAAAATGAAAGAGATGTTTTACGCTCCTTTGACACTGACCATAGGCCGCCAGCTTTTAAGGTTTGGCAGCGGGTTAGTAGTCGGGGATCCTGATACAAATGACGCGTCCACAAATAGCGCCATCGCAGCGGTAGACCTTTCCGCAAGAAAATCTTTCGACGCCATAAGGGCGACATTGGATTATAACCCTTTGACAGTTGACATAATAATGGCGAAGATTGATGCTGACACCAGCAGTACCTCTGCCAATGTTGGCACAGGCGGCCTGAGAAATGACCAGGACCTTTATGGTATCAACGCGGCATATAAGTTTGACCAGTATAATTCAGAAGCGGAAGCTTATGTGTTCCTGAAGAATACCAGGCAGGGTGGAGCCAATCTCGAGACCGATAAGGTGTATACCTATGGTTTGAGAGGCAGTTTAGAGCCTATATCGAAATTAGTAGTGGACGCGGAAATCGCTATGCAGAATGGCGATTACAAGACCTCTACAGTCAGCAAAGACAGGTCTGCGTGGGCTGGCGACGTAGGCGCGGCATACGCGATTGACTACAAGTGGTCTCCTAAAGTCGCAGCGCGCTACAGCTATCGTTCAGGCACAAAGACGGGAGCTGCAGGCAATGATGATGATACAGGCGACTCCAAGTATAAAGCGTGGGATACCATGTTCGAAGACCAGACACACGGCATTATCGCCAACCAGATTTTTAACGGCAATAACGACGGCGTGGACTCAAACGGTCATACACTGAACGTAATGGCAGCAGCGGTTCCTATGCAGGATTTAACGCTGGCAGTTGATTACTATTATTACAAGTTAGCCGAAGAATGGGAATCTCTTGTTACGACGACCAGAAGTTTAAACAGCATATCGCAGAGCGTAAGGAAAGATGATGACCTGGGTCAGGAATTAGACCTTTCGTTGGCATATGATTACACAGAGGATGTGAAGCTTGGTTTGACAGCTGGATGGTTCTTACCTGGCAAGGCATTCTTGAAGGACAACAACGAAATGGCGTCTACAATCATGGCCGATGTAAAGGTTAGCTTCTAACCTCTACTAAGTCAAGTAGTTCAAAACCCCGGGAGAGAAATCTCCCGGGGTTTTTATTTCCCTCCAACCCCCGGGCTGGGCAAGGTAAAAAATGTTTACATTAAATCATAAGCATGTATAATATATCTTATGAGAAAAATATTCGTGCTGGATACAAACGTAATCTTACATAACTCGGAATCGTTGCACGCGTTCGCTGACAACGAGGTCGTACTTCCCATAGACGTCATCGAGGAACTGGATATATTCAAGAAAGACAGCGATGAGAAGGGCCGTAACGCAAGGGCGGCCA
>JBAZEP010000019.1:0-29839 GCA_041653835.1 Candidatus Omnitrophota bacterium | reverse complement strand
GGCGCTTTCGCCGACCTTTTTAACATCCATTCTCGCGATCTGCGCCACTAATTTTTTAACATCGTCTCTTACGTTTGTTGTCATTTCGAGCCCTTGTTTAATATTTATAAGTGAGGCTCAGCGCCACGATATTTACATAACCTTTGTATTTCCCGTCTATGTTGGAACTCGTGGAAGCGCCTATGTCGTTCGTAACATCCCTGTCGAGATATTTCAGGAACGCGTACGCCGCGTCTATCTTCACGTTTTTCAGCATATACCCAAAACCTGTTGTCACACCGTATTTATCCGAATCCGGGAGCACAGGTTCGAAATTAGCGCTTGGTATCGGCGACTCTTCATACAAAAGTCCGCCTCTCAGCTCAAGCTTGTCCGTGGCCTGATATTCCGCTCCGATGCCATAGGCAAAAACGCTCCGCCAGTCCCTTGAGCCGGGATTGTCGGTATTTAAAGCGCTTAAACGGGTCGCGTCGGTCTCATCCGGATATGTTAAAAACTCTTCTTCAACGCATGACCAGTCTGTCCATTCCACATCCGCCTCGATTGTCCACTTGCTGTTAGGCTTATAAGCGTATCCCAGCGCGACACTCCTCGGAATAGTGGATTTCGATTCCACGGCAGTGCTATAGCTTGTGCCTCCGAAAACACCCTGGCCTGTCAGGTTCAAACCATCAAGCGCCACAGTCCCTCTGAGCGTCAAGTCTATCTCGCTCCTGTATGAAAGCCCTATGCTATGTTTTTCCGAAGGCTTTACCATAAGGCCGAAATTATACCCCCAGCTTTCATCGCTGGCTTTTAACTGGAAATCTCCGCCGGTGGAAGAGAATGTAGTAGATACCACCCTGTGTTTATTGACATCCGCCGTAAAGAAATCCAGGCCCGCGCCTACTGAAACATAATCATTGACCTTATAAGCGACCGTGGGATTGTAATTCATCATTTTCACGTTCGATTCCGTGCTCAGGTAACGGGTATAACTGTCATTCGCCCAGTCAGTGCTTAAGCCGTAAGGAGAGTTGGCGCCAAATCCGAATCTCAAATTTTCGCTTTTCAAGTCGGTCACGAAATATACATTAGGAAGATAAAATAGCTGTTTTTGCATCTGGACTTCATTGCCCGCGTTATTCGAATCCACTGAAAATCTCGGCGCTTCTAAAACATAACCTACGCTGATATTCGAACCTTTAAGCTGTGTCAATCCGGCAGGGTTGTACTGGACTGCCGAAGGATTATCCGCCTGTGCCACGAAAGAAAATCCTTTTCCTGCCGCTTCCGCGTCCACTACCTCATTCCTGTAACCGCCCGCGCCTATTGCGAACGCGTTAACACTGAAAACCGTGGCTAAAGCGATAAAAGATACCGGTAAAACCAATTTCACCTTACTGAACATTTAGACACCTCCCTGGTTTTTATGTTCATTTTCTTCCATCCATTTCTTAATAGAATCCCTTCTTATGCGCCAGCTCGCGCCTATCTTAAAAGCAGGGATTTTTCCATCCTGTACATATTTATATATAGTCATAGGATGCACGTCGAGATATTCGGCTATCTCCCTGACAGTCATTACCTGCTTGGGTTTAGTCATATTAGATTCCTTTATGTTTATTTAAGTCGAAGTATTAAGGAGTATAATGATTTTATCTGGTTTGTCAAGTCCGACTGCCAACAGCAGTCGGACTTGATCCCGAGGAGTCACCTTGTGTGGCGACGAGGGATCTACTCTACTTCTGCCCTGCGGACTTCTTCGATGAACCGTTCCATCAGTTCGCTGTTTTTCTTGCCCGGCCTGGATTCAATGCCCGAGGACACATCCACGCCATAAGGCTTTATTTCTTTTACTGTTTTATAGATATTATTCGGAGTGAGGCCGCCGGATATGATAAGGTTCCTCCCGTACTCCTTCGCTATAACGGCAAGCGAAGGATCAAAACCCTTGCCTGTCCCGCCATATATCCCTTTTTTATATACATCCAGGAGGATAGCGTCTGCCGGGCAGTTCTCTATGGCGCCAAGGCTTTCCCTGTCCTTTACCCTTATCCCTTTTATAAGCTTTGCGCCTTTTAAATTCATGCCTTTGAGTTTTACGCAATACTTTACGTCCTCATCGCCGTGCAGCTGCACCGCGTTAAGTCCAAGCCTCTCAACACATTCCTCGATATAACCGAGTTCTTCGTTAACAAATACGCCCACAGAACTTACAAAAGGCGGCATGTCTTTCACTATTCTTTCGGCTTTCTCAAGGGTGACGAAGCGGGGGCTCTCTTTAAAAAATACCATGCCTATGGCGTCCGCGCCCGCTGCTATCGCGCTGTCCCTGTCCTCGATAGATGTTATCCCACAGAACTTAACTCTGATCTTCATAACTCCCCCCTCCAATGTCACATTTAAGACAGTGTCTTAAATGTGACATTAGTACCCATGATTTGCCTTATTTTAGCGCCCATATCCTCCGCCCCTAAAAGCGCGCCGCCTATCAGGACTGCCTTAGCGCCTGCCTCCCTGACTCTTCTTATATCGTCATTGGTAGATATGCCGCTCTCGCTAATGATTACAATCCCCTTCGGGACCATGGGAATAAGCCTAAGGGTATTTTCTATGGAAACCTTGAACGTCTCCAGGTCCCTGTTATTTATACCTATTATACCCGCTCCGCTCAACAGCGCCTTTTCAAGGTCGTTCTCATCGTGTACCTCGGTAATCACATCCATATTGATCCTGGTGGCGAGATGCGCGAAACTTTTCATCTCTTCTACAGATAATATCCTCGCTATAAGAAGTATCGCGTCCGCGCCGAAATAACGGGATTCATAGATCTGGTATTCGTCTATTATGAAATCTTTCCTCAGGACAGGCAGATCTACAACGCGCTTTACCTCGTTTATATGCAGGACATTGCCTCCGAAAAACTTTTTATCGGTAAGCACAGATATGGCCTTGGCGCCTTCCGCCTTGTAGATATTCGCTATGCCTGCCAGGTCCAGTTTCCTGAAAAAATTCTTCCTGGAGGACGGGGACTTCTTTTTTATCTCAGCTATGAGATTCACGCCGTCCCCGCCTGAGACAGCCTCTTTGAACGGCCGTATGCCTTTCAGCAAGCGCTTGGAATCCACGAAGTCTGTTATGGGCCTCCTGGATTTAGCCGCGTCCACTTCTTTTCTCTTGAGGTTTACTATGTCCTGCAGGAAGTTTTTCATAGGTTTATTTATTTGTAAATTCTATCAGCTTCTCCAGCTTTTCTTTTGCCCTGCCTGATTCTATGGATGAACGGGCTATTTCGATGCCATCCTTAAAATCTTTTACCATGCCTCCCGCGATAAGCGCGGCAGAAGCATTCAGCAATACCACATCCTGGCACGGGCCTTTTTCCCCTTCAAGGACTTTTTTTACTATGGCCGCGTTTTCCTCTATTGTCCCGCCCTTTATATCCTCAAGCGCGGCTTTTTTAATGCCGAAGTCCTGGGGTTTTATATAATAGCTTTTTACCTTTTTATTTTTTACTTCGCTTACTTTGGTCTCTCCTGTTATGGTTATTTCATCCAGCGTATCAAGGCCATGCACCACAAATGCCCTCCTGGAGCCGAGATTATTCAGGACATTCGCCAGTTTGTCAGTCAGCCCTTCCTCATATACGCCGAGGACCTGGCATGTGGCGCCGGCAGGATTAGTAAGAGGGCCGAGTATATTGAATATGGTCCTTATGCCGATCTCTCTTCTGGGGCCTATGGCGAATTTCATGGCGCCATGGAAAGCGGGCGCGTATAAAAAACCTATCCCGATTTTTTCTATGCACTCCTTTACTTTTTCCGGCGGTATATCGATATTTACCCCGAGCGCCTTTATGACATCGGCACTGCCGCACGCGCTCGAGACCCCGCGATTGCCGTGCTTAGCTACCTTTAAGCCGGCGCCCGCGACCACAAAAGCGACTGTCGTGGATATATTAAAAGTATTGGTGCCGCTGCCGCCTGTGCCGCATGTGTCCACGATGGTTTCCCTGTCCATATTTATCTCGTCCCTGTCCAGGTCTACCAGGTTGTTACCAACCTCTATCTTCGTGGCTTTTTCCCGCATTACCATGGCCGCGCCTGTAATCTCCTCCACGGTTTCGCCCTTCAGCCTGAGCGCGGTTATAAAACTTCCTATCTGCGCCTGGGTGGCAACGCCCGTCATTATCTCATCCATGCACGAAATCATCTCTTCGCGCGTAAGATCAAATCCATCCACTACTTTTCCAATCGCCTCTTTTATCATAATATACCTCCCCAAACCCGCATCGGGGAAGGTTAAACCTTCCCCGATGCGGGTTTGGGTTTCATAGATTGATAAAGTTCTTTAATAACCGCTTTCCCTCTTTGGTCAATATTGACTCCGGGTGGAACTGTACTCCCCATATCGGGAATTTCTTGTGAGCAAAACCCATTATAACATCCTTATCCTTTGTCCATGCCGTGATCTGGAGAGAATCCGGCAGGGATTCCTTCTCGACTATCAACGAATGATACCTCGTGGCCTCGAACGGGTTTGACAAACCCTTAAAAATAGGATTATCGTTATGATATACCATTGAGGTCTTGCCGTGCATAAGTTTTCCCGCGCGTATGACGCGGCCGCCGAAAACCTCGCCTATTGCCTGATGCCCAAGGCAAACCCCTAATATGGGGATATCCTGTCCCAGCTCTTTTATGACAGTTTCCGAGATGCCTGCCTCTTTCGGCCTGCCCGGGCCCGGTGATATCACTATATGGCTGGGTTTCATTTTTTTTATTTCATCAATCGTTATCTTGTCATTCCTGTACACAACCAGTTTCTGCCCGAATTCGGACAAATACTGAACCAGGTTATAGGTAAACGAATCATAATTATCTATCATGAGAATCATATAACCACCTCAACTTCTAATGTTACATCATGACACTGTCACAATGTAACATTAATATTTAATCCAGGCCTTTTTCCGCGATCTCGATCGCCTTGAGCATCGCCTTTGCCTTGTTCACTGTCTCCTGGTATTCTTTAGCGGGTATTGAATCCGCTACTATGCCGCCGCCCGCCTGTATAAAAGCGTCTTTGCCCTTTACCAGCATTGTCCTTATGGTTATACAGGTATCCATATTGCCTGAAAAACTGAAATAGCCCACTGCCCCGGCGTAATAATTCCTTTTTGTGTTCTCGAGTTCGTCGATTATCTCCATTGCCCTCACCTTGGGCGCGCCCGATACAGTGCCCGCTGGAAAACACGCCTTAAGCACATCGAACGCGTTTTTATTTTTGTCCAGGATGCCCCTGCAGTTACTCACTATATGCATGACATGGGAATATTTTTCTATGAACATGAAATCCGTTACCTTTACGCTGCCGGGCTTGCAGACCCTTCCTATGTCATTCCTGCCCAGGTCCACCAGCATCACGTGCTCAGCCCGCTCTTTGGCGTCCGCCAGAAGTTCCTTTTCCAGTTTCTTGTCCTCTTCCTCATCCCTGCCCCTCGGCCTGGTGCCCGCTATGGGCCTGGTCTCGACTATGCCGTCCTCACATCTGACCAAAAGCTCGGGAGACGCGCCGACAAGCTGGAGTTCTTTAAAGTTCAAATAATACATGTACGGCGACGGGTTCAATGACCTGACAGCCCTGTAAACATCGAACGGCCCGCAGTTCAGCCTTGTATGGAATCTCTGGGACGGCACAACCTGTATTATGTCCCCCGCCTTTATATATTCCTTTGCCCTTTTAACCAGTTTTTCGAATTCCGGTTTTGTAAAATTAGATGTTATTTTATGCGCTATTTTCTTCGCGCCGGATTTTTTATTTTTAAGGGGCGCTTCGAGCTTTTTCACTATCGCGCCTATTTTCTTTACCGCCCTGTCATATGCCCTGGCCCCGCCGTCTTTTAAATACGCGTTTACCACTACCTTGACCCTGTGCGTGGAATGATCGAATATAACCAGCGTATCCGCCATCATGAACATGGCATCCGGGATACGCAGTTCATCCGGGTTTTTGTCCGGGATATTCTCAAGAAACCTTACCATATCATATCCCATATAACCCACCAGCCCCCCGGAAAACCTCGGAAGGCCTTTTACATCAGCGGGCTTAAAATCTTTCATTACTTTCTCTATTTCCGCCAAAGGGTCGTCAGTAAGGTATTTCCTGGACCTGCCGCGTTCGTTTAGTTCTATCGAACCGGCCTTAACCTTCACTATCAGGGAAGGTTCTATGCCCATAAAAGAGAACCTCGCCACCTTCTCCTGCCCTTCCACGGATTCCAGCAAATAAGAATAGCCATCACCTATTTTCTGGAAAGCGGAGACCGGCGTCAGCGTATCAGCCAGGATCTCCCTGTAAACAGGTATCACGTCCGCGCTCCTGGCGAGTTTTATGAATTCTTTTTTGTCCGGATATATCATTTTATACTTTTCTATAAAAACAACTCCTGTTTCCCGTGTGGCACGCGACACAATCTCCCATCTGTCTTACTTTTATAAGGAGCGTATCCATGTCGCAATCATAATAAACAGCCTTGACTACCTGGAAATTGCCCGATGTCTCTCCCTTTACCCAATATTTCTGCCTCGAGCGGGACCAAAAACATGTCTTCTTGTCTTTAAGCGTCTTTTTGAGGGATTCCTTGTTCATATAAGCCAGCATCAGGACTTCATTGGTCTTGTAATCCTGTATTATAGCCGGGATAAGTCCGTTCTCGTCGTATTTCAAACCGCTGATCTTGAATTTTTCTTTTTTCATACTCTTACGTTCACCTTTCTCTTTTTTAGATATTCTTTAACTTCTCTTATGGAATATTCCCTGTAATGGAAAATAGACGCGGCGAGCGCCGCGTCCGCCTTGCCTTTTTTAAAGGCTTCATACATATGCCCAGGGCTCCCTGCCCCGCCCGAGGCTATTATGGGGATGCTCAGGTTTTCCGAAAAACTTTTCGTGAGCGCTATGTCGTAACCGTCTTTTGTGCCGTCCCTGTCCATGCTCGTAAGTAGTATCTCGCCCGCGCCCGCTTTCTCCACCTGTTTTCCCCATTTTACAGCATCGATGCCTGTAGCTGTCCTGCCGCCATGTATATAAACTTCCCACCTGCCTTTGCCGCTCCTTTTGGCGTCTATGGCGACCACTATGCACTGGGTACCGAATTTTTCAGCGGCCTGTTTCACAAGCTTGATGTCCTTCACAGCCGCTGTATTTATAGAGACCTTGTCCGCGCCGGCTTTCAATAACAACCTTATGTCTTTCAGGTTCCTTATGCCCCCTCCCACAGTGAGCGGCATAAAAACTGTCTCCGCGGTCCTCGCTACCACATCCAGCATTATGTCCCTTTTCTCGAAACTGGCGGTGATATCCAGGAACACTATCTCGTCCGCTTCCTGGGTGTCATAAAACTGCGCTACCTCGACCGGGTCGCCGGCGTCTTTCAGGTTCAAAAACTTCACGCCTTTCACTACCCTGCCGTCTTTTACATCCAGACATGGGATTATTCGCTTGGTTAACATAGCTCTATCGCCTTCTTCAAATCTATCTTTCCTTCATACAGCGCCTTGCCGATAATGACACCTTCTAAATTTTTATTCCCGAGGGCCTTTAACTTCTTTATGTCATCCAGGGAAGATATCCCGCCCGAAGCTATCACGGAAATATCCACTGTTTCCAGTATTTCTCTCAGCGTCTCTGTCTTCGGCCCCTTCATCATTCCATCCGCGCTGATATCAGTCACGACAATGGTCTTAACGCCTGCCTTCTGCATCTTTTTAATAACATCCATGGGCGACAGATCTGTCTTTTCCTGCCAGCCTTTTTTCACTACTTTTCCCCCTGAAAAATCCACGCTCACGACTATTTTATCATTAAACTTAAATACAAGTTTCTCAAAATGATTAAAATCCTCAAATGCCACCGTGCCAATAACTGCCCGGGCAGCCCCATTTTTCAAAAAATATTCTATATCGCTTACTTCCCTTAAGCCTCCGCCTATTTCGCAAGGTATCTTTACATTTTTTATAATATCAACCATAATGCCGACATTTTTTACCCTGCCTTCTTTCGCGCCGTCCAGGTCAACGATATGCAAGAATTCCGCGCCTTCCGATTCCCATTTTTTAGCGACTTCTACGGGATCCGCGGAATAGACCTTTTCTTTATTAAAGTCTCCTTTTTCCAGCCTTACGACCCTGCCTCCGATTATGTCTATAGCGGGGATTATCAGCATAGTTTAGCGAAGTTTTCCACTATCCGCAAACCCGCGGATTGGCTTTTTTCCGGATGGAACTGGAATCCGTACACATTTCCCATGGCTACGCCGGAAGTGAATTTCCCGGCGTAATCAGTCTCACATAAGGTCACTGCCTTGTCTTTCGGCGCGGCGTAATATGAGTGTACAAAATACATGTAGCTGTTGCCCCTGACACCCTTCATTATATCCGACTCTTTTTTTGATTTTACTGTATTCCATCCCATATGAGGGACCTTTAATCCGCTCTTTTTCTTAAATTTTTTGACTCTCCCTTTTATAATATCCAGCCCTTTCACACTGCCGCCTTCTTCGCTTTCAGTAAACAGTATCTGCATACCAAGACAAACCCCCAGGAAAGGCCTTCCTTTTTCTATGGATGACCTTATCGGGCCGATTAAACCTCTTTTTTTCAATTCATTCATCGCGACCCTGAAAGCGCCCACGCCGGGCAGGATCACTTTATCCGCGCAAAGGATGTCTTTGGCGGACGAGGTCACCCTGACGTCCGGGCAGAATTTCTCGAACGCCTTTTGAACGCTCCTCAAGTTCCCCATCCCGTAATCTATTATAGCTATCATAATCTGCCTTTGGTTGACAATACGCCTTTCGCCCTTTTGTCTATCTGCGTCGCCTCGTCGAGCGAGCGCGCCATAGCTTTAAATATGGCCTCCATCAAATGGTGCAGGTCCTTATCGAACGCTAGTATCTCTATGTGCATATTTATTCCGGCGTTCATGACGAATGCCTGGACAAACTGTTCAAGATTGACAAAAGAATACCTTACGCTGTCTCCTGTTGTCAAATTAGACAGGGTATTCTCTATGTCGCGTTTCGTCTTATAATGTATGTGCAAAGAAGGCCTGTTGCTGATGTCCGCGACTACCCTCGCCAGACACCCGTCCATGGGGACAAAACTGTCCCCGAATCTTTTTATGCCTTTCTTTGTCCCGAGCGCTTTTTTAAACGCGCTCCCGAGCGTAATACCCGCGTCCTCATTAGTATGGTGCGCGTCCACTTCCAGGTCGCCCTTGGCCGCCACGGTCAGATCGAAAAATCCGTGTTTCGCGAAAAGCGTAAGCATATGGTCAAGAAACCCTATGCCTGTTTTGATTTTGGACTTGCCTTTACCGTCAATAGTTATCGCTACGGTTATATCCGTCTCTTTTGTCTTTCTTGTTATTCTTGCGCTTCTTTTTTTCATATAGGCCCCTTTATGGCTATTTAAATCTCGCCCTGAATGATTCCAGGTGTTTACACAGACCTTCTATCTTCGTCATCTTCTCGATGGCGGCTTTTTCGTTCTCAAGCGCTTTCTTTGAATAAGAAATAGCATGTATGCTTTTCATAAAAGACCTGACGCCGAGGCCTGAGAAAAACCGAGCCGTGCCTCCGGTAGGCAGGATATGGCTCGGGCCGGCTACATAATCGCCGATACAGACAGGCGAATACGGGCCTATAAATATCGCGCCCGCATTCTGTATTTTCTTGAGTATCCTATTCGGGTTCTTTATCAGTATCTCGAGGTGTTCGGGCGCGATCCTGTTTATCACTTCGACTGCCTGGTCGATATTCCTCGCCAGGATTATATATCCTTTTATGTTTTCGTTCTTCATAGCCTTCGCGAACTTCTTGGACGTTGTTACCAATACCGCCAACCCCTTGAGATGCTCCGCCTGCGCCGCGAGGTCCTGCACCACATAATTCTTATCCGAGAACTGGTTCGCGAGTATCACAACCTCGCTCGGCCCGGCAAGCATGTCTATGTCCGCGAAACCGAATACCTGGCGCTTGGCCTCGGTGACATACTCGTTACCCGGCCCCACTATCTTATCCACTTTCGGTATGGTCTTTGTGCCGAACGCGAGCGCGGATATTGCCTGGGCGCCCCCGACTTTATAGACCTCGTCCACTTTCAGGAGGTTCGCGACCGCCAATATATGAGGGTCAACGCTCCCGTATTTATTCGGCGGCGTAGCGATGACTATTTTTTTTACACCCGCCATCTTCGCGGGCACTACGCTCATATAGACACTCGACACAAGCGGCACTGTCCCTGCCGGGACATATATCCCGACTTTCTCGATAGGCCTGAATATTTCCCCGAGTTCCGCGCCGTTGTCATGTTTTATTTTCCATGACCTGGGAAGCTCTTTTTTATAATACCGCTGGATATTTTCGATGATATTCTTCAGGCTCGTGATAAATGCGGTGTCTATATTCTGGAAAGACCCGTTTATCTCGTTAGCGCTGACTTTCAGATCCTTTGCCGCAAGCTTTACCCTATCGAAACGCCTGGTGTATTTTAAAACCGCCTTATCCCCGTCATTCCTGACATCCTCTATTATCCTCCTGACCTTTTCTTCTATATGTCTCTTATTAGTATAATAGCGTTCGAAAAGCCTTTGTATTTCTTTTGATGACAGTTTTAAAATTTTCATGGCATACCTCTAATGTTACATTATGACACTGTCAGGATGTAACATTGTTATGTTAACTTTGCTTTAACTACTTCTTCCGCTTTTTTCAATATATCACTGATGGCCGGACCTGAACGGCCTCCTGCCTGGGCAAAGTCAGGCCTGCCTCCGCCTTTTATCCCGAATTCAGCCCCTGTGTCATTCAAAATATTTGCCGCGTTCAATTTGATGGCCGGGGCTATGCCTACTATCATCGAGATCTTCCCGTCCTTTTCCGCGGCAAGCACAAATACGCCGTTTGGCAGCTTCTCTTTTATCAGATCAGCGTTTTTCCTCAATAGCGCGGAATCCGCGTCTTTTACTTCCGCGATAAGCACGTCCCTGTCTTTTATTTTGACAACGGAGCCCAGAAGCCTGTCCGCGTTGTCCCTGGCAGATTTATTAATAAAGGCCTCCAGGGTTTTTTCCGCCTTTTTTAATTTATCCGTAAGCTTTTCTATTGCCGCGGCTATATCAGCCGGCTTTACATCCAATTCTTTTGCCGCTTCTTCCAACACCCTGTTTTCCTGTTTTATCTTCTCGTAAGCGAGTTTACCGGTAACCGCCTCTATCCTCCTCATGCCGCTCGCGATAGAGGATTCGGACAGGATCTTGAAAATGCCTATTTCGCCTGTCTTTGATACATGCGTGCCTCCGCATAATTCCCTGCTATAATCCCCCACTGACACCATCCTCACGGTGTCCCCGTATTTTTCATCGAAAAGAGCGATCACATCTTTTTTTCTTGCCTCTTCCATGCTCATTTCATCCATCCTGACAACGTTGTCCTTTTTTATATTTTCGTTCACCATTTCCTCTATCCTGGAAAGTTCCTCTCCGCTTACCGCTTTGAAATGCGTAAAATCGAAGCGCAGCCTGTCGGGCGCCACAAACGAACCTGCCTGTTTTACGTGCTGCCCCAGGATATCCCTGAGCGCGTTATGCAGGAGATGGGTAGCGGTGTGATTTTTCCTTATGTCCAGCCTGCGCTCAATATCGATTTTAGCAATGATGCTGTCCCCGATTTTCAGCATGCCTTCTATCATCTCGATATCGTGCTGTGTCCTGCCGGCCACATCAATAGCATCCTTTACCCGAGCTATCACAATGCCATCTTTTATCAGCACGCCTGTATCGCCTACCTGTCCGCCTTTTTCCCCGTAAAAATCAGTTTCTTTTAAAAAAACGATTCCTTTCTCGCCTTTCTTGATTTCTTTTCTTGCCTCGTTCGTAACTATTATTTGGAGCACCTCTGTGGCTATCTCTTCCTTATCTTCCACAAAAATAGTCAAGTCCGGAAGTTTTATATTTATATTGCCTTTAATAACAAATACTGACGCTTGTAAATTAGTGGAGCCTCTTGATTTAAGGCGTTGTTTTTCCATAAAACTCTCGAAACCTTCTATATCCACTTTTACATTTTCGCTTTCCGCGATTTCCTTGGTCAGTTCCCATGGGAATCCATAAGTGTCGTATAATTTAAACATATCCTCTCCGGATAAAATCCCTGATTTCTGCGACTCCGAGAGCATGGCCTTTAATCTACCCACTCCCTCGTCTATCGTATTTTTGAACCTTTTTTCTTCTTCCAGGACTATACTGCTTATATTTTCTCTTTCTTTGGTAAGCTCAGGATAAGGTTTTTTCATGACCTGCGCCACCACAGGCACGAGCTTGTATAAAAATGGCTTATCAAGGCCTAAATCCCTGCCGTACCAGAACGCTTTTCTTATAAGCTTACGTACTACATAGCCTCTTTCTTCGTTGGAAGGCATGACTCCGTCCGATATCACGAAAGTAACAGCCCTGACATGGTCAGCGATCGCGTTCACCTTCTGTCCAACCTCGGAGGTTGCCTTCTGGCAACCTCCGAGGTTGGACAGGTCTAATATTGCCTTCACAATAGGCTCAAACGAATCTATCTCAAAATTGGTATTTTTACCCTGTATTACTCTGGCAATCCTCTCCAGGCCCATGCCCGTATCTATATTTTTATTAGGCAGGGGATATAAAACCCCTTTATCTTTCCTGTCAAACTGCGTAAATACGAGATTCCATATTTCCACTCCGTCAGGGCCGCCGTAGAATATCTCTGAACACGGGCCGCACGGCCCGTTAGGCCCGTCAGCCGGCGCGTTCGCCGGCCAGAAATTATCCTTTTCCCCTAACTTTAAAATTTTTTCCTCGGGGAGCTTTACCGTATTTTTCCATATCTCATAAGCCTCTTTATCATCTTTATAAACAGACACCCATAAGTCTTTTTCTTTAAGCCCCAGCTCTTTTGTAAGAAATTCCCATGCCCACACTATGGCATCTTTCTTGAAATAATCCCCGAACGAAAAATTCCCGAGCATCTCAAAAAACGTGTGGTGGCCCGCTGTCCTGCCCACATTCTCGAGATCCCCTGTCCTGAGGCACTTCTGGCATGTCACAGCCCGCCTCGAGCCTTTAACTTTCCCGAGGAATTCGTCTTTGAACTGGTTCATACCCGCGCCGGTAAACAGGAGCGAAGGGTCTTTACGCGGCACAAGCGAATCACTGGGATATACCCTGTGGCCCCTTGCCTCAAAAAATCTCAAATACCTCTCTCTTATCTCATCAACCTTCATACGAATCTTCTTTTCTATACATTCTTCTTAAGGGAAGATTTGCGACAGTGTCACAAATCTTCCCTTAGGGAGTTTCTTTGAGGATAACGTAGCCTCTGTATGTACCAATTAAAGCGTCTCCCGCTATATTCTCTATCGCGGCCGAATAATCACGTGTATTTTTCACCTGGGACCTGTTAATCTCGTAAATCACGTCACCTGGCCTTATACCGGATTTCTCCGCCTGGCTGGACGGCTTGACCGAGACAACTATAACGCCATTGTCTGCGTTGATGTTAAAACGTTTCGCCATTTCCTGCGTTATATCGGAAACATCCATGCCCCTCCATGATTTAATGACTTTCGGGGATGCCTGCGATTCCGGTTTTTTTTGCGCGGCCACAGCCTTATCTTCGGGACGCGCGCCTATCTCCACTACGGCGGAATAAGGTTCCGTATTCCTTATAGCTTCCAGCGTAACTTTTTCCCCTATATTCTTTTTCAAAATAGCCCTGATCAAGCTTTCGGTATCCCTTATTTTTTCCTTGTTCATGGAAACGATTATATCGCCGGCTTTAAGCCCTGCTTTTTCAGCCGGGCTGTCATTCACTATCCTGGAAACAAGGACGCCGCTCGCGTCCCCCACTCCGAAATAAAAAGCGGTATCCTCGTCCATATCCTGGATAATCACTCCCAGCCATCCATACAGGACCTTTTTGCCCTGCATCAGGTCGTTCATTATTTTCTTTGCCGCGTTTATGGGTATAGCGAACCCTATGCCTTCGGACCCTCCGCTCAAAGTAAAAATGGCGACGTTGATGCCTATCACTTCTCCGTAAATATTGACAAGAGGCCCCCCGCTGTTCCCCGGATTTATCGCCGCGTCCGTCTGGATAAGGTCGGAATACTCCCTCGTCCTCTTATCCGTCATCGGAAGGCTCCTGTGCAAGGCGCTGACAACGCCCACGGTTACCGTAGGCTCGGGATTTTTTACCGCGAAACCAAACGGGTTGCCTATGGCTATAGCCCAGTTGCCTATCCTGATATTATCCGAATCCCCCAGCCTGACAAACGGCAGTTCTCCTTCCGGCTCGATCTTGATTACCGCGAGATCCGAATACGCGTCCGAACCGGTAAGGTTTGCCTCGAATTCCCTGCCGTCAGAAAGGGTAACCGTGATCTTATCCGCCCCGCGCACCACATGCTCATTGGTAATTATGTAGCCTTTTTTGTCAATAACGAAACCTGACCCCAGGCCTGCTCTCTTGAATTCCCGCTGGGGTCCTTCCATAAAAAAATCGCTGAAGAAATCACTGAAGAACTGGTTTTCGTGTTCCGCAAAAGGGTAGTATACCGTCTGATAGCGTTCCGTGTGTTCGGTGCTGATACTGACAACCGCCTGGCCCGCCTCTTCCGAGACCCGGGCAAACGCGTCCTGAAGGGTCAGAGCCTCTTTAGGCGGTTCGGCATAGACGCGAAATGCTGAGAAATATGCCAGTATCATCAGAATTGTTATATATTTTTTCATAGATATCCCTGTCTCTTTGGATCTTTGTAGTTAGGGGGCAGGCATGCCTGCCCCCTACACACTTATTATTTTTTCTCCGCGGCGGCCTTTGCCAGCGCCTCTTTTACCTTTTTCTCTATCTCGGCGCAGACCTTCGGGTTATTCTTAAGATACTCTCGCGCGGCTTCCATGCCCTGGCCTATTTTCTCGCCGCCAAAGTTTATGGAAGAGCCTGATTTCCCGAGAACGCCTGTATCTATGCCTAATTCCAGCGCGCTGCCTTCCCTCGAAATGCCTTCCCCGTGTATTATCTCGAATTCCGCGTTCCTGAAAGGAGGCGCGACCTTATTTTTCACGACCTTTGCTCTTACCCTGTTGCCTATGACCCTGTCCCCTGTTTTTATGGCCCCGATATTCCTCATGTCGATCCTTACGGAGGAGTAAAATTTCAATGCCCTGCCGCCTGTCGTGGTCTCGGGATTGCCGAACATAACGCCTATTTTCTCCCTTATCTGGTTGATAAATATAACGCACGTATGCGTCTTGGAGATAATAGCGGTAAGCTTCCTTAATGCCTGGGACATCAGCCTTGCCTGAAGGCCTATATGCCTATCTCCCATTTCGCCTTCTATCTCAGCCTTCGGCACCAGCGCCGCGACAGAGTCTATTACTATCAGGTCTACGGCATTGCTCCTCACGAGCATCTCGGCTATATCAAGCGCCTGCTCTCCTGTGTCAGGCTGGGATATAAGAAGGTCGTCCAGGTTCACTTTCAATTTCCTGGCATACGTCGGGTCCAGCGCGTGCTCCGCGTCTATAAAAGCGGCTACTCCTCCCACCTTCTGTACCTGTGAAACAATGCTTAAGGTGAGGGTTGTTTTTCCGCCTGCCTCGGGTCCGAATATCTCTACGATCCTGCCCCTAGGAACCCCTCCCACCCCCAATGCCAGATCCAGCGATAACGCGCCCGTAGAGATAACATCAACTTCGAATTTAGTCTCCTGCCCAAGCCGCATAATAGAACCCTTGCCAAACTGCTTTTCTATCTGCGAAACAGCTGAATCAATGGCCTTTTCCCTGTCTCCGCCTTTTGCCGCTATTTGCTTCCTTTCCTCTTTCTTCTCTTCTCTCTTAACCATTTAACCCTCCTTAGTTTAAGAATTAATTATACCTTTGACATATCTCAAAGTAAAGCACAAATTGCTCACCTCCTCTCACTATAATAGACACATCTTATTGCCTGTTTTCTTTCAAAAAAATAAAAAAATTGAAGATGAAACATATTGCCAATAGCTTATATATTGCCTATAATACTACTATGACTTTCGAGACAGGAGATAAAAAGCTTGAAAAAGCCATAGGCAAAACGTTTTCCGGGCGCAAGAGGACACTGGCTACAGCCGAATCCTGCACAGGCGGACTACTGGCGGACAGAATTACGGACATCCCCGGCAGTTCAAGATATTTTAAACTCGGGCTCATAGCATACAGCAACGAATCTAAAAACAGGCTCCTTGATATCCCTTTGGAAACAATAAAAAAGTACGGCGCGGTTTCGAAACAGGTTGCCTCTCTTATGGCAAAAAATGTCAGGATATTGGCCCGGGCAGACTACGGCATAGGCATCAGCGGGATACTCGGCCCAACAGGCGCCACAGACAAAAAACCCGTCGGCCTTGTTTATATAGCTGTATCGGGCAGGACAAAGACCGTCTGCAAAAAATTCCTTTTCAGGGGGACGCGCCGCCTCATGAAATATAAATCTACCCGGGCCGCCCTGGATATGCTGTTAAAAGAAAATGCCTGATATCCGCGCTTTTATAGCCCTTGAGATTGACGAACAAACTAAGCAAAAAATACTCCACCTGCTGGACACCCTCAAAAAATCCGGAGCCGACGCCAAATGGCTCACTGAAAATCAACTGCACCTGACTTTGAAATTTCTCGGCAATATCGAGGATAATATGACGCAGAAAATCTCCGGGGTTTTATCGGATATCTCCGGATCCGCGAGGCCTTTCGCGATAAATTTTTCCGAAACAGGCGCCTTTCCTGACCTGGAACATCCCCGCGTTATATGTCTCGGTATAGGTAAAGGCGCGGAGCACCTGGAAGCATTGAATCGCGAAATAGAAAATTCCCTGGAAGAACTTGGCTTCAAAAAAGAAGAAAGGCCTTTTAAGCCGCACCTCACGCTCGGAAGGGTCAGGTCTTTGAAAAACCTGCCGAACCTCATAAAAACCATCAAGGGAAAAGAAAAGGATTTGGAACCGATAGATAACGTGAAGATCGACAAACTCACGCTCTTTAAAAGCAGGCTTGACCCTGAAGGCGCTGTTTATATCCCCATAACGCGAAATGCCCTGCGGAAGATTTAATGCAGGAGGATGCTTAATATATATACTATCTGCAGCGCTATATTGGCATATGCGCCCGCCACCAGGTCGTCAGACATTATCCCTACGCTGCCTTTTAATCTTTCGAGATTTTTTATAGGCCTGGGTTTTACTATATCGAAGAACCTGAACAATAAAAATCCGGTTACCACATAACCCATCGAAAACGGTATCCGGTACATAGTGATAAGCATGCCGCCTAATTCGTCTATCACTATCTCGCCGGGATCTTTCTCTTCGAACATCTTCTCCACCTTGCCGGCCGTCATAAAACCAAGGATGATCACAGCGGCTGTGATCGCGGTCATCAGCATGGTGTTCCTGTATATAAAATAATACAGTATAAGCCCTGCCATGCTCCCGAGCGTCCCGGGCGCCACAGGAAGATAACCTATATAAAATACGCTGGCTATCATTTTACATAAACGCTCTTTCATCTGTCCCCCATAAAAATATCCTTGTTTTTTATCATATAAGAGATCCCCGACGTAAGCGTCATCGCCACCACAATGATCATCAGTATCTCCAATCCTATTTCGAAATGTTCCATATATCCCGAACCAAAACCGGAATCCCTGATTATCAGGAATATCAATATCGAGATCACCGCCACCATCTGGGAAATTGTTTTATGTTTTCCGCCTGATTCCGCGCTGAGAATCTTTTTCTGTGAAAGCGCCATGACCCTTATGCCCGTGATCACCAGTTCCCTCGCTATGATTATTATGACCATCCACGCCGCTATTATTTCCATCTCCACAAAAGCCAGGAACGCGCCGAGTATCAATATCTTATCAGCTATGGGGTCCATCAGTTTCCCGAAAGAGGTAATACCGTTCGTTTTTCTGGCAAGGTAACCGTCATAATAATCGGTAACGCATGCCGCCAGGAAAACAGCCAGCGCTATGAATTTCGCGCCCGGGCCTTTTATAAATAAGAATAATATGAAAATCCCGGCCAGTATTATTCTCGAGATTGTAAGCTTATTCGCCAGGTTCATGAAACCTCTCCAACTAAGTCGTATTCGTACGCATCGGTTATCATGGCGTTATAAAAATTCCCTATCTTCAGATCCCTGCCTTTGACATACACCATGCCGTCTATATCGGGCGCGTCATATTCGGTCCTGGCTTCGTAATGGCTGCCCGCCTTCGCGTCGATAAGGACCTTGAGCGCCTTGCCCCTGAACTTTTCGTTTATCCCCCTCGATATCTCCTGCTGAAGCGACATCAATGCCTTGAATCTTCTTTCTTTTTCTTTTTCCGGAACCTGGCCTTTATAGTCATAGGCGGGCGTGCCTTCCTCTCTCGAATATTTGAAAACGCCGAGCCTTTCGAATTTCATTTCTTTTATAAAAGACAGGAGTTCCCTGAATTCCTTATCCGTTTCCCCGGGGAAACCGGCTATGAATGAGGTCCTTATAGCTATGCCCGGGATCTCCTTTCTCGCGTAATTTACAAAAGAGGTTATCCTTTTCCTGTCCACTCCCCTCCTCATCTGTTTTAATATTTTATCACTAATATGCTCGAGGGGCAAGTCAATATACCGGCATATATTATCATTATCTTTAATGACCTTGATTATCTCCCTATCCAGATTCGCGGGATGCAGGTATAAAAGCCTGAGCCACACCTTCTTCGATATCCCTGCCAGTTCTTTCAATAATTCCGCCAATTTTTTCTTTCCGTATAAATCTATGCCATATAAAGATGTGTCCTGGCCTATCAGTATAAGTTCCCTGGCGCCTTTTTTTATGAGCGCGGCCGCTTCCTTTTTCAGGGAACCAATGGTCCTGCTTTTATAGCCTCCTTTTAAATAAGGTATGACGCAATATGAACATCTATGGCCGCATCCCTCGGAAATCTTTATATACGCGTAATGCCTGGGGGTTAATTTTGCAGGGGACAGGCATGCCTGTCCCCTACGGAAAAATTTATTATAATCCAGCACCCCCCTGAATTCATCCACCTCTTTTAATTCCTTAGCCATCTCAGCGCCATACCTCTCGGAAAGACAGCCCGCCACTATGATTTTCTTTACGCTTCCCTTGTTCTTGGCGTCTATTGCCCTTAGTATGGTATCCACAGATTCTCTCTTGGCGTCTTCTATGAAGCCGCACGTATTCACGATCACTGTATCGGCATTGAGCGCGTCTTCTTGGAACTTGTGGCCTTTTTTCGTGAACACGGACAAGAGCCTCTCTGAATCCGAGAGATTACGCGGGCAGCCCAAACTTATTATTCCTATTGTTTTGCTCATAAAAAAACGGGGATTTCCCCCGTAATAACTTTGCTTTCCTAAGACTGTCTTATTTTATTCCGTCTTTGGTAATCCTTATTTCTTTTTTCTCGCCTTTTTTACCTGAGAAACCCGAAGGCTTGCCGCTGATGTTTATTTTAACAGCTCCTGAATTCCCGACTTCGAGCCTTATTTCCTTTCTGGCCTTCCACGTGTCGCGGCTTCCCTTCTTGAACAATCCCGTAAACATGATTTCATTGTCGCCTATTACGCGAAGCCAGGTATTATCCGACGCGGAAACCTCTATCTCCACGAAATCAGGTTTCACGCTTACGCTTTTTTGTACCTGCGCGGCTTTGGCAGGCTTGCTTTGCTTCCTCGCAGGGATATTTTTGATCAATGCCCCTATCCTGCCGACTGCCCAGGACAGCGCCCATAATATAAAAACAGCCGCGGCTATCGCGGCTATCTGTCTTTTGAATCTTCCGATGAAGGAAAAATCTATGCGCGGGGTTTCAGGATGCCCGGCCTTCGGCTTCAGGGACACTCCCGGTTTTTTCTGCTCTTCCCTTGCCGGGTTTTTTATATATTCTTTTACGGCGGGTTCCCCCAGCGCCCCTAAAAAACCGGCGTAAGTCTTTACGAAACTCTTGGCGTAAAAACTGGATTTTATCTCACCCAGCCTGTCTTCTTCTATGAGGGAAACGATATTTTTAGGTATGCGGCTCCTCTCGCACACCTCTTCTATGGAAAGATGCTTTGACTCTCTTATTCTCTTTAAGATTTTACCCGATGATTCCGGCATGGCGGTTTCAGCTATCCTTGCCTTCCTGGTTATCCTCTTCCCGTATCTCTTCTCCCGCGGATCCTTCTTTTGACTGGTATTCCTGTATCAGTATTTCCCTGGGCTTGGAGCCTTTAAACGGCCCGATTATTCCTTCTTCTTCCATGGCATCTATTATCCTGGCGGCCCTGGTGTAGCCGAGCCTCAACCTCCTCTGCAGCATCGAAACAGACGCCTGCCCTGTTTCCAGCACCATGCTTACCGCCTCATCGAAAAACTCGTCTTTTTCAAAGCCGCCCCTGGAGGACATACTCTTTTTCTGTTGTTCGAGTATTTCATTATCATACACCGGTTCCTGCTGGGCTTTTATGAAATTCACGACCTTTTCTATTTCGGGATCCGTAAGGTATGTGCCCTGCGCCCTTACAGGCTTGGGACTGCCTGGTTCCAAAAACAGCATATCGCCCTTACCGAGAAGCTTGTCCGCGCCGTTCATGTCGAGGACTGTTCTCGAGTCCACCTTCGACGCTACTTTAAACGATATCCTGGCGGGGAAATTCGCCTTTATTACGCCTGTCACGACATCGACGGACGGGCGCTGCGTAGCGAGTATCATGTGTATGCCTACCGCCCTTGAAAGCTGGGCAAGGCGCGTAATGGCGTTCTCGATATCTTCCTGCGCGACCATCATAAGGTCTGCCAATTCATCTATTATAACCACGATGTAGGGAAGCTTTTCTTCGGACTTCTGATTAAAAGACGTTATGTTCCTCGCCGCTATCTTAGCGAGCATCTTGTATCTTGATTCCATTTCCCCGACTACCCAGCCAAGCGCGCCGGCGACTTTTTTGGCGTCCGTAACCACCGGGCATAATAGGTGAGGCAGGCCGTTGTATATCGCCAACTCCACCATCTTGGGATCAACCATCAAAAATTTCAATTCTTCGGGGGTGGCGTTGTAAACCATGCTCATTATAAGGGAGTTGACACATACGGTCTTTCCCGAACCCGTAGTCCCCGCTATAAGAAGATGCGGCATGTCCCCCAGGTCCGTAACTACTGATTTACCCGATATGTCTTTCCCGAGCGCCATGGCAAGTTTCGAGGAAGCGGCCATCTTCTGGAATTCCTGGGATTCCAGTATTTCCCTTAAAAAAACCATGGACGTATCCGCGTTAGGCACTTCTATGCCGACGCAGGATTTCCCAGGTATAGGCGCCACTATCCTTACCGTGGTTGCCTTCATGGTAAGGGCTATATCGTCGCTAAGGCTCGTGATCCTGTTTACTTTTACCCCGGGCGCGGGCTGTAATTCATATCTCGTGATAACAGGCCCTTTGCTTATGTCTATAACCTTCGACTCTATACCGAAATCCCTTAAAGTATCTTCAAGTATTGTCGCGCTTTCCTCAAGATTTTCCGTGAATATCTTTCCGGATTCATGGGTAGGGGACAGGAGAAGTTCCAGGCTGGGAAGTTTATAATCTCCCACGACCCTGGGCTCGACCTTGACAGGCTTAGCAGGCGCGGGTTTAGGTTTCTGCGCGGGTTTAGGCATTATGCTTATCCTGGGCTTTTCCCCGGCCTCTCTTGAATTTTCTATTCTTTCGCCTTCAGCCTTCAGCCTTGAGCCTTGAGCTGTCTTTTCTATCTTTACCGCGGGCCTCAGCCTCGGCCCATCAGTGACAGGCTTCCCGGATTTTACAAAGCCGGCGGCCTTCTTTTCTTTCCTTGTTTTACCTATCTTATCCGCCATTGCCCATATTTTCATAAATAGAATAGTGACCACAGGCACTATAAGAAATTCCGTGGCGACCAGAAGCGCGAGCATGGACAGGCTTACCGTCACTATATATCCGCCGATGGCGCCCAGATAATCCAGAAGGAACCTGTCGGTCAATAAAAATCCAAGAAGCCCGCCCCTGCCGACCATCAAAACCGGATCAGGATTGGCTGTCAAACTGAAAAATGAGGAGCTGGAGGAAAACAGGAACAAGATACCCAGCGCCCTGTACAAAGGCCTTCCGGTCATCCTTTCGGCTAAAATACCTATGCCCCATACAATGAAAAGGAAAGGTATAAAAAAGCCGGCATAGCCTACCAGTTTAAATACTGCCCAGGCACCATACGCGCCTGCTATTCCTATGTAATTACGGACGTGGATGTTAGGGGTGGACGTCTCGAAAGCGATGTCGTAGGGAGAGTATGATATCATCCCGGCGGTCAATAACAACGCCGCGATGAACAGCCCTATCGCGATCATAAAGTCTTTTTTATCTTTGCTCATCTTATGGCTTTAAAAATAAAATAACCGTTATGCCCGCCAGGATACAATAAGCGCCGAACCAATGGAACTTATTCCTGTAAAGCGTTTTTAGCAATAGTTTCAAAGACAAGATACCCATGCCGCACGATACGAAAAATCCTATAAAATAATTTATATTAAGGCCGGAAAGCTCCAATCCCGATTCTCTTATTTTGAATAGAAACGCCCCTGCTATTGCCGGGATAGATAATAAAAACGAGAACTTCGCGGCGGTTTGCCCGTCAAGCCCCAGGAACAGGCCGGTGGAAATGGTGGCTCCGCTGCGGGATATGCCGGGTAACGCCGCTATGCCCTGCGCCACGCCTATCAACCCGGCCTTGAAAGCCGTCATCCCTTCCGTGCCAAATCTTATAAAATTACACGCTATAAGCCATATGCCGGATATTACAAGCATGATCCCGACAGTTTTTACATTGGTAAACGCGGCTTCTATATTTCTTATGAAGGCGAGGACAAAAACAAATGTTATGGCGCTCCCCAGCAAGATCAAAAAACCGGTTCTTTTTTTAGTGGTCACGCTTTCTATTATATCCTTACCGAATACTATAAATACTGCGGCGAGCGTGCCTAAATGCAGGAACAGGTCAAAAAATATCTCAGGCTCGGAGAAACCGGTCAATTTATGCAGAATAACCAGGTGGCCCGAACTGGAAATAGGTAAAAATTCGGCCACACCCTGCACTATGCCGGAAACTATAGCCTGAAAAACCCCCATATTCTTTCCCGTTATTCGCTAAGGGAACATTTATGACACTGTCGTAAATGTTCCCTTAAGGCTGGGTTTGCTGAGCCTGTTTGATGCTGAGGTTCAACCTGCCCATCTCATCTATCTTGATCAGCTTGACTTTTACTTTATCCCCGACCTTGACCGCTTCTTCCACGTTCTTCACGAATTTGTCGGACAGCTCGGAAACATGCACAAGGCCTTCTTTGCCGGGCAATATCTCGCAGAACGCGCCGAAGTTCATGATCTTTTTCACGGTTGCCTCGTAAATAGTGCCGATCTCCGGCTCGCTCGTAATGCCCTTGATTATGTCGATCGCCCTCCTGGCCGCCTCTTCGTTATCGGAAGCTACTGAAACCTTGCCTTCGTCATCCACCTCGATAGTGGCGCCGGTATCCTGTATTATTTTCTTGATGACCTTGCCGCCCGGGCCTATGAGCGCGCCTATCTTTTCTTTGTCTATCATAAGCGTGGTTATCCTTGGCGCGTATTCAGACAGTTCTTTCCTGGGCGCGTTTATGGTCTCCACTATTTTATTCAGGATAAACGCCCTGGCAGGAGCCGCCTGTTTAACTATTTTTTTGATCAAATCTATATTTATGCCGTCTATCTTCAGGTCCATCTGGAGCGCTGTAACGCCTGAATCAGTGCCGGTAACCTTAAAATCCATATCCCCGTAATGATCCTCTAACCCGGCGATATCGGTTAAAATAGCCGCGCTATCCCCTTCTTTTACCAGGCCCATGGCTATGCCTGAAACAGGCTTTTTAATAGGTACGCCCGCGTCCATCAGCGAAAGCGTGCCCGCGCATACGGTCGCCATGCTGCTCGAGCCGTTTGACTCGAGTATTTCGGATACCACCCTGACGGTGTAAGGGAATTCCTCCGAGGAAGGCATAACTGCCTTGAGCGCTCTTTCCGCGAGGGCGCCATGCCCGATCTCGCGCCTGCCCGGGCCTCTCATAGGCTTGGTCTCCCCCACGCTGAAAGGCGGGAAATTATAATGCAGCATGAAACTTTTAAATTTTTCCCCTTCCAGCGCGTCCAGCCTCTGCTCGTCCTGGCTCGTGCCTAGCGTGGTCGTAGACAAACTCTGCGTCTGGCCTCTTGTGAAAAGGCCTGAACCGTGGGTCCTTGGTAAGAGCCCTACTTCACAGGTTATAGGCCTTATGTCCTCGTATTTCCTGCTGTCTATCCTTAGCTTCTTCCCGAGGATATATTTCCTGACTTCTGTCCTCTCCACTTCTTCGAGCGCGCTCTTTATATCGTCTTCGGACAGTTCTTCATCCTCCGCAGTCAATTTCTCGATAACCTGTTTTGCCAGGATATTGAACGCGTCTTCACGCTGTTCTTTGACAGGTAAAGAATTTACCTTTTCAAGTCCGCCCAGCGAAAGCTTCCTTACCTTTTCAAGCAATTCATCCGATACGAGCTTAAATTCGGGCTTCATCTTCTCCATGCCGCATTTCTTTATAAGCTCTTCCTGCAATTCTATCGTTGCCTTTATATATTCCTGGCTTAATTCTATCGCCTCGAGCATTTTTTCTTCCGATATCTGGCTTGCCCCGGCTTCAAGCATTAAGATCCTGTCCTTAAGCCCTACCGAGACCAGATTCAAGGAGCTCTCTTCCAATTCTTTGTAGGTAGGGTTTATGAGAAATTCATCTCCTTTTAAGCCTATTTTGACTACGCCCATGGGCCCGTTAAACGGTATATCCGAAATAGCCAGCGCGCATGAAGCGCCGAGCATCGCGGGTATATCCGAGTCATTTTCCCCGTCGCTCGAAAGCACTGTCGCCACGACCTGTACATCATTTATAAAACCTTTCGGGAACAACGGCCTTATAGGCCTGTCTATGAGCCGCGACGTCAGGATCTCTTTTTCCGTAGGTTTTCCTTCGCGCTTAAAATACCCTCCGGGGATCCTGCCGGCGGCGTAAATCTTTTCCTGGTACTCCACGGTAAGCGGAAAAAAATCAATGCCTTCCCTGAGCTTATTCGAGCATACCGCCGTAACAAGGACCATGGTGCCGCCATACCTTACGCACACCGCGCCATTCGCCTGTTTCGCCATCTTACCTGTTTCCACTACGATCGTTTCTTTCCCGATCTTCCTTTCGACTTTGTGAATCATACATCTCCTTATCTAACCATTTCCACTTCCGGAGAAGGGCCATGCCCCGCTTCGGAAATAGAAATGGTTTAGTTTGTAATTGCCGGGCTTATTAAAAAAGGCGGATTTAAAATCCGCCTTTCAAATTTGCGAAGCAAATTTGATCCCGAGCCGCCCTTATACCTCTATATAAGCGGCGAGGGACCTCTTTCATTTTTTTAAACCCAGCTTGTCTGTAAGCTCGCGGTATTTTTCCGGATTTTCTTTTTTGAGATAATCGAGAAGCCTTTTTCTCTTGCCTACCAGCCTTAAAAGCCCGACCCTTGAATTAAAATCCTTTTTATGGGATTTGAAGTGGCCCGTGAGACTGTTGATCCTCTCGGTAAGCAGCGCTATCTGCACATTGCTTGAACCGGTATCATTCTCATGTTCAGCGAACTTCTTTATTACCTCTTTTTTCTGCTCTTTTATAAGTGTCACTTTTCTCCTCCGATTTTTAGATTATACTATGCCTGGATATTCCGGTCAAGAGAAAATTCCATAAGAAGCATCCCTCCCCGGCAATCGCGCGGCAGGCTTCATGCCTGCCCTTTATTTCCTATGTTATACCGCCTCATGTTCGTCCTGCTCCTGACCTCAGCCACAAAATGTTTTTTCCCCAGATATCTATCCGCGTACCGGCCTTCTACTATCCTTTCGCAATCATCGACAAAGATATCCCCTCCGTCTCTTATTAATTTAGACGCCAGGTAGATACTGCACATCCTGCCGGGCGGCTCCTTGCCGATACCCGCATAACAACCGCATGGTCCATCAACTAATATTACATCCCATGCGGTCTTATTTACGCAGTCAGGCAGATCGACCTGCAATTTTTCCGGCCGGTCCAGAAAAATATCCCAATCCGATATCTTTGTAGGATAGATAACGCGGTGCGCCTGTATGCCCGGGCGCAATCCCATTATTTTTTTCATCCATTCCGGGTCGTCCTCAAGAAAAACTGTATGCCCATCCCTGTTTAGTTCCAACCACATCAGGGCGTCCCAACCCAGCCCAAAGACCAGCATGTTACATGGAAATTTTCCTTTAAGCGCCCGCAGTATAAACACTATCTGCCGCATATCAATCAACATGCGCGGATATTTTTTACGAAAGACATATCCTGTCTTTATGGGCCCGTAATTCCAGGGATCCAATAACAAGATGCCTCTTTTATATAATTCTTTAAACATCATTTTATGGCGGCGGATGCTCACTTATTTTGTGAAGACATATCAATGATGATATCCGCTAATTTTGTTCCAATGATATAATGCGCATCCCTGCCCCAGGAATGCCCTTTTTTTGACTCAAAATCGGATAATTGTTTAAGCCAGATATTGGTCTCGCAATATCTCAACAAGCCCCTGTCTTCCAATATACGCACATTTGCCTTTATATAGGGAAATTTATATAATTCTTCTTCGGGGCTGATCATGATAATCTTGATCCCTTTATTTTTTAAATCCATGGCAAAAAGGGTCAACAGGCCGACATGAAACCGCTCATAGGGGGATATTATATCTCCATCTTTTATATTATAAATTTCTCTCTCTGCCTTCAGGCGTATCCGTCTATGCATCCAATTCCTGTAAAGGCAATAGAACTGGCTCTTTTGCAAAAAAGGCAATTTTGCCAGAACTTTAAACCAGGACATGATCGTTTTGGGCTTATCCTGAAAAACAAAACTGCCGTTTCTTACCTGCGCGACCTTATTCTTGAAATTGTCAACCAGGTCATTATTGCAGAACTGTATTATGACTATCTTCGGCTTGTATAAGCGGCCGAATTCATAGAATTTTTTTATTTCCTGCGTAAGTCCCCACCCGCCGCATGATAGGTTTATGACATTAAATTTGTCCTTTAATTTATTTCCGAGTACTGCAGGGTATTCTTCCCCGTCGTCCACACCTATACCAAAGGAATAAGAGTCTCCAAGGATTATTATATTTTCTTTACACATGGGCTCGGATAGATCTATTTTCCTGCCTCTCAGGCCATAATCGTTTGTCGAGTAGGTAAATTCCCACCTGCGGGGGCAACCGTGAACGATCTTAGCGTTTTTCGGGGTAACCATCCCGTATCCAGCCGAATACTCCCATCTGGGAAACATGCATTGCTGTGGATAAAAGAAACTGATAAACAGCTCGATCACAGCATAGATGAAAATTAAGGCGACGGCAGCTATTAACACAGAGATTGTATTTTTTCCCATTAATTAATGTCCGGATACGGCCCTTAAAAGGGCCATCTTGAGCCTATGCAAGAAATATCCCCATATCCACCACCGCTTAGGCCTGGAACGCCCGGCGATCCATACTACGAGATCCCGTTTGATGCCTCGCGCATTCAGCTGATCTATCGTCAGATAATCGCGATAAAGGCATAGCCATGCCTTTATAATGCCGTTTTTGTTTCTTTCAAAAAACTCCTTAGGATCACTCCTTATCCCATACTTTTCAAAAAGCCTCCCTATCACATCATTTATGAATCGCATTTCATGCTTTTCCGCAAGCTCCAGATACCTTTTTCTTATCTTATGCGGGTCGGGCATATTTTTTAGAAAATGGCCCACTGCATTATTTACCGCCTCTTTTGTGGGATTACATATTATTGAATTATAATTATCGTACCATATGTCTCTTCCACCAACGCTCGGGGTAGATACGACCGGTAAGCCGCAGAGAAGGTATTCGCCTGAAGCCTTACAGGCGCCTTCGAGCTCGGACAGGATCAGGCCGACCCTACTCTGGTTCAATACATCCGCCACAGCTGTCGCAGGCAACACTCTTTTATTATAATATGCGACGTTGGGCCTTTTTATGTATTTATCCCTCAATCTTAATTCATAATCCGTCGGCCATGAATTGTAGTAGCTGTCTATAAGGGCGAGATTTGTGATGCCCTCTGTGAGAAAATGCCTCTTTATCTCTTTGCCCGCATAAACAAAAAACCTGGCATTATATACCGCGTCATATTTTTTTCTCCCTGCTGCTCCCGGCATTATGTTAAAAACTTCACTGTCTAAGAAACAATCTATGTTTATGAAGTGCGACACCATGCCGTGTTTCTTGCGCTCTTCATGGATCTCTTCGGTATTTGATAGAAAGATGAGATTGCTTGTGTCTATTTTTTTAAAGGATTCGACGTATTCCCTGACTTTTTCAGGATACCATGTATCCCTGAAAACAAAAACTTCATTTTCTCTTCTTGGAATAACTGAAAATGCCGAGGGAACGGATTGAGGGTCATATCCGTCTTGAATGACAGTCAAAAAAATCTTAAGTCTTTTCGAGACCAAGAGCGGAAAGAATTTTAGCGGATTTTTCTGCATCTCAGGAAGGCGTATGTTCGCGGGTAGCCTCGATAGAAATTACACCTATTTTAAGTCCGGTAAGAAATGCCCCCAGCGTGTATGTCCAGTTCAGGATATATCGAAGGAAAAAATAGATTATCCATCGGGGGTTTTTTTTAACTATGACGCTTTTAAAGAATGAGCCTCCGGAAAAATACAGTAATATGGCCAAAGCACCTGCCAGAGCAGCCGTTAATAACCAGTATGATTTGATGACCAAGGCCGCCAGCGCCAGGCCCACCAGTGCATTGAGAATATGGAAAGGCGTAATGAATACGAATACCGGCAGAGGCATGGGAATACCCAGGATATTCCTGGCGCGGAATGAAGACCAGCCAACCGGGCTTTTATCGTTGCGCCAGTGTATCTGAAGAGATTTCGGAGCATATTTTTGAAAAACATGGGAGTGGTAGATCCCGTAACCGTACCATTGCTTAAGCAGCCCGCGCAGGGTTGTTCTGTGTTTATGTCTTACGACCGCCTTAGGCTCAAAGAATAATTCCCATTTTGTCCTGGACATGCGTATGCACAGTTCCAGATCTTCCCCGCTTGTTTTGCATGCCGTATCGAATAATCCTATCTCATCAAGAGCAGTCTTCCTGATCGCCATATTCGCGGCCGGGAAAAAGGGCTGGACCATGGGACAATCGCTCTTGGGCAGATAGCCGGTATTGTAACCTCTGGTAAGAAGCAGTATATTAGTGATCATCCTGGATATCTTTCTTTGAATCAAATCCCAATTTCATCATTGCCTCAGCAATACAGTAATCTTCGATAAGACTGCCCTTGATGCGGCAGGCGAGCACCTCCCCTCCTACCATGCCGATAGAAGGATCTTTTAAAAAAGGTAATTCCGTATAATGCAGCCATTCTTTTTCCGCGACACAGTCGTCATCAAAAAAAACAATGATATCGCCGGATGCATTTTTTATTCCTGTATTTCTGGCTATCGAAGTCCCCTGAGTCCGCTCTAGTACATATTTTATCTTAAGCCCATGGTTAAAATTATCTACGACCTCTCTCGTATTGTCCGAAGAATTATTATCGACCACCAACACTTCATCCGGCAGGCGTGTCTGC
>JBAZEP010000018.1:0-30914 GCA_041653835.1 Candidatus Omnitrophota bacterium | reverse complement strand
TTCGCTCCGTGGTCCACTACAGCTGTCGAACCGTTATTATCGCCCCATTTTTTAATGAGCTCGCGTATTTCCATCTGCCTGACATACAGGGTAAGGTCTGTGGGCTTATCGCTTTTTTTGTAAGGGTCCCATACCTCGACGGAGGTGTTCACGTAAAGAACGCGGTTATCTCTGCACCACTGGAGTATCGTAATGCATTCAATATTCCACGCGAGGTCTATTATAAGATCTCCGGGCCCGGTGTATTTTTTCAGGAGACTGTCATAGTTTTCGACAGTGACACGGTCAATCACGTAATTAACGCCTTGAGCAAGGCTGTCTTTTACGCGCCCGCGGTTATCCGCGAAATCCATTATCGTGATATTTTTCGGCGGGGTGTCTATGACCTTCAATATCAAGGGTATCGCGCACTGCGAAACCGAGCCGCATCCTATTACAAGAATTTTTCCTTTGAATCCCATCATTCCTCCCTGTTAATAATAAAATGTATATGTTCATTGTATCAAATAAAATTTTTTTATCAAATAAAATTTTAACATGTTTGACATAAATCTGGAATTGTTGTAAACTAAATAATTGAAATCATGATAAAATTCAAAAATAAGGTCCTCATCATAGGCTACGGTTCGGTCGGAAGATGCGCGCTGCCCTTGCTTTTCAAACATATCGACATCCCCTGCAAGAATATCACCGTCATAGATTTCGCGGACAAGCACATGGAGCTCCACCCCTGGATTAAAAAGGGCGTTAAATATTTCCAGGAGAGAATTACCCCGGTGAATATAGCGAGGACGCTGTCCAGGCATCTCGCGCCGGGCGGGCTTCTCATAGATCTCTCGTGGAATATAGATTCGATAAGCATGCTCAACTGGTGCCATGACAATAAAGTCCTGTATGTCAATACGTCCGTAGAAGAATGGGATCCCTACGCCAATATAGAAAAGAAAACGCCTTTTGAAAAATCCCTCTACTATAAACAGATGGAGATATGGAAGCTGATTTCCAAATGGGACAGTGCCAATAAAGCCACAACCGCTGTGCTGGATCACGGGGCAAACCCGGGGCTGATCTCGCATTTCACAAAAAAAGGGATCGTGGATATAGCGTTCAAGTCCGTCAGGGATAAAGCGGTATCTAAAAAAGATAAGAAGATAATAGAACATTTTTTAAGAGAGGGCAAATTCCCGGAGCTCAGCATGAAGCTGGGCATAAAGGTCATACATGTGAGCGAAAGGGATTCCCAGATATCCGATATGCCTAAACAGGTGGATGAGTTCGTAGGCACCTGGAGTATAGAAGGCCTGAGGGAGGAAGCCACTTCGCCTGCCGAGATAGGGTGGGGTACGCATGAAAATGAACTGCCTGAATTAGCCAACGTGCCTGAGATAGGGCCTAGGAACCAGATATTCCTTTCACGCATGGGCATGAATACATGGGTACGCTCATGGGTTCCTTACGGCGAGATAGTGGGCATGGTTATCAGGCATGCCGAGGCGTTTACCATCTCGGACCGGCTGACAGTATGGAGAAAAGGCAGGGCTGTTTACAGGCCCACGGTGCATTACGCTTACATGCCTTCGGACGACACGCTCTCGTCTATCTATGAATTAAGATGCAGGAATTATGAATTACAGCCCAAACTCAGGATAATGAATGACGAGATAATCGATGGTTCAGATACCCTGGGGGCCCTTATTATGGGCCACCGTTATAATTCCTGGTGGACAGGCAGTATGCTTAGCATAGGAGAGTCCAGGAGGCTGGTACCGCACCAGAACGCCACTACCTTGCAGGTCGCCATAGGTGTTATTTCAGCGGTTATCTGGGCCATAGACAACCCTGAAGAGGGCGTCCTGGAGCCGGACGAACTCCCGCATGAATTTATTTTGAAAATAGCCGAACCTTACTTAGGCAAATTTATTTCTGAACCGTCCGATTGGACGCCTTTCAAAAACTACCAGGTATTCTTCAAGGAAAATCCGGACGCCCACCTTGATAAAAAGTCCCCCTGGGCATTTAAAAACTTCGAATTCAAACCATGAAGATCATATTGGCTTCCGGTTCAAAGAGGAGGCACCAGATACTTGCCTCGTGCGGCATAAGGCACAGGGTCGTCCCTAGTAACGCCGCGGAATACATGTATGTCAGCAAGCTCCCCGAACAGGTCGCGATGATAAACGCCAGGATAAAAGCGGAGACAGTCGCGGAAAAAAATAGATCAGGATTTATCATAGGCGCGGATACGGTAGTGCTGCTGGGCTCCAAAATAATAGGCAAGCCCGGCGACGCGGGCCACGCGAAAAAAATGTTAAGAGAAATGTCCGGCAGGACCATAGCGGTGTATACCGGGCTGTGCGTGATAGACGCCGCCAAAAGGAAGGCACTCTCAGATTACGAAAAATCGTTAGTGACCGTCAAAAAACTGGCATCCTCCGATGTATCGAAGTATTTTAAATTACTGGGCCCGTATGATAAGGCCGGCGGATTTTCGATAGAAGGCCCCGGTTCGTTCATTTTCGACGATATAAAAGGCTCTTATTTTAATGTCCTGGGGTTACCTATGGCTAAATTAAAAGAGATGTTTGATAAACTAGGTATTGATATTTTAACCCCGCCCTTTCTACTTCAAAATATCCCTTAACAGTAGAAAGGGCGGGGTAAAAGAAATCGAGGCCTGATGTTCGACGTGATAGTGATAGGCGCGGGCCCGGCAGGCATGATAGCCGCGGGCCGTTCCGCGGAACTCGGCAATAAAACCCTCCTCCTTGAAAAGACCGACTCACCGGGCAAGAAACTTCTCTTATCCGGAAGCTCCAGGTGTAATATTACCAATAACGCGGCTGATGTGGAAGATTTTATAAACAATTTCTCCGAATCCGGGAAATTTTTAAGGAACGCCTTTAATGTATTTTTCAATAAAGACCTTCTGAGGTTTTTCAGGAAAAGAGGGCTTGATTTCAAGGTCGAGCCGGGTGGAAAGGTCTTCCCGATAACGGACAGGGCAGGGGATGTCCTGCAGGTGCTCGTGAAATACGTAAAGGATTCGGGGTGCAAAATTCTGTACCGCAGGGAAGTCCTGGATATAGTAAAGCGGTGCGATGCGTTCGATGTGATAACGAAAGATGACCCGGTATTCAGCGCGAAAAAAATAATCCTCGCCACAGGAGGCCTCTCTTACCCGCGGACAGGCTCGACAGGTTTCGGTTTTATCCTCGCCAAAAAATTAGGCCACACCGTGATAGATCCCAGGCCGGGCCTGACAGGGACCATATTAAAGGTTAATTTTTTAAAAGAATGGCAGGGCGTATCCCTCGAGGACGCGGGCGTATCCGTCTATAAGGAGGGTGAGCTCATACATAAAGGCCGGGAAGAACTGATGTTCACGCATTTCGGCGTATCAGGCCCTGTCATAATGCACATGAGCGCCGTCATATACGATGCCCTGCGTTCCGGAAAAAAGGTTTTTATTTCGATAGATTTCAAGCCAGGCGCGAATCACCATGAGCTGGAGGAACTGCTCATGAAAGAGTTCAGGGACAATCCCGCCCGGAAAATAAATAATTCCCTTAAGGCCTTTGTCCCGTCGAGGCTCGTAAAGAGGATAGTGGAGGCGATACCCGTTGATAAGGATAAAAGATCTTCAGACCTGTCCAAAGAGGAAATAAAATCCATTGTTGAAAAATTGAAAGATTTCAGGTTGGCGGCCTTGTCTGTGCGGCCCATACAGGAAGCCATGGTCACCTGCGGGGGAGTATCCGTAAAAGAGATCAATCCCAAGACCATGGAATCGAAGATATTGAAAGGCCTTTATTTCGCGGGCGAACTTATCGATGTGGACGGTAAAACAGGAGGATATAATTTACAGGCGGCCTTCTCGACCGGCTACGCGGCAGGCGGCACAGCTTAATCGTTCAGCGCGCGCTTCCTGATTTTTTTCACGGTATCCTTGCCTACAATCTTTTCTACTATGGCGAACGCGAATTCCATCGCGGTGCCCGGGCCCTGGCTTGTTATGATATTAGCGTCTATCACAACGGGCCTGTTCTTGAATTTAGTGCTTTTATCGAAGTCCATCTGGTCCCCGGGGTAACAGGTGGCGGTTTTTTTGTCCAATAGCCCCATCGGCGCCAGTACCACCGCGGGAGCCGCGCATATCGCCGCTATCAAAGTATTCCTGCTATACGCCTCTTTTACGAAATTATTCACTTCTGCCGAATTATGGAGGTGCAGCGCGCCCGGCATGCCCCCGGGAAGGATCACCGCGTCAAAATCAGGCGTTAGATCGCCCAGCCTTTTATCCGCGGTTATCGTTATCCCGTGCGAACCGGTGACGGTAATACCGTCCACGCCCGCGATAACAACCTCTATCCCCGCCCTCCTCAGTATATCTATTACGGTAACGGCCTCTATTTCCTCGAAACCTGTCGCTAATAATATAACGGTTTTTTTAGCCATAAGCGCCTCCATTTATGTTATAATAGAAAATATGAAAAAACTCAAGTACATTTATGGCCCGATTTTTTCCTGGAGGCTGGGCCGGTCTCTGGGCGTGGATCCTTTATCCGGAAAAGATAAGATCTGCACATTTGACTGCGCGTACTGTCAGATAGGAGAGACTAAATTTTTTAATCCCGAGAGGAAGGTCTTTGTTTCCACGAACGCCATATTGAAAGAGATAACCTCGCTTCCGAAAAACGTGCGGATAGACTACATCACCCTTTCCGGGAGAGGGGAACCGACCCTCGCCAAAAATTTAGGCGACATCATAAAGCGCATAAAAAAGATCAGGAAAGAAAAAATAGCGGTCATAACCAATGCCTCGCTCATCAATAAGAGCGACGTGCAGGAAGACCTGATGCCCGCGGATTTCGTGCTTTTGAAATTGGACGCTAATGCTGAGGACCTCTTTGTCTCCATAAACAGGCCTGACCCGGGCATAAGGTTCGGGGACGTGATTAAAGGCATAAAAAGGTTCGGCGAGATATATAGGGGCAGGCTTGCGCTCCAGATCATGTTTACCAATAAAAACAAGTCGTACGCCAAGGAAATAGTAAAGATGGCGAAAAAGCTCGGCATAAGAGAGGTCCAGCTCAATACGCCTCTCAGGGAGGGCTCTGAAAAGCCGCTGTCAAAACCCGATATGGATACCATAAGGAAATATTTCAAAGGCATGAAGATAGATTATGTCTATGGCGTTAAAAAGAAACCGGTAAAATCCATGGACGATGCCGAGACTGCGAGAAGGCATGGCAGGGATAAAAAATAATACCCTGAGGATATTGAAAGAACTCCCCGGATACGTGGAGCTTGTGGCGGCGTCCAAGGCCAGGCGGCCCGAAGAGATACTGGAGGCGGTGGATGCCGGCGTAAGGATCTTCGGGGAAAATTATATCCAGGAGGCGGAAGAGAAGATCGGCGTCATAGGCCGGAAAGTAAAATGGCATTTTATAGGGCATTTGCAGAAAAATAAATCCGCCAAAGCAGTCGCGCTGTTCGACATGATAGAGACCGTTGACTCGCCCGAGATCGCCAAAGCCATAAATAAGGCCAGTGCCGCTATAAATAAAGTAATGCCCATCCTTGTAGAGATAAATTCAGCCAGGGAAGAAAATAAATCGGGCGTCCTGCCAGAAAAAGCCGCTAACCTTATAAAAGATATCGCAGGCCTGCCTAATATAAAAATATCGGGCATCATGACGATGGGCCCTTTATTGGCCAATCCCGAAGACTACCGGCCGTATTTCAGGGAGACTAAAGAGCTTTTTGACAGGATAAGGGCGAAGCACGGCATAAAATACCTTTCCATGGGCATGAGCGATTCCTACCCTATCGCTATTCAGGAAGGCGCGAATATAGTCAGGATCGGCGCGGCGATCTTCGGTCCGAGATGAATGTGACATTAAGGAGGATATATGCCATATATTAATTTGCGGATAGTTGGAAAGCTTACCAAAGAACAGAAAGAAAAAATCGCCAAGGAGTTTTCGGACACCCTTTTCAGGGTGGCGAAAAAGCCCAAGGAATACACCTACCTGGTTATCGATGAAGTCCCGGGCGAGAACTGGGCGCAGGGAGACGAATTTTTCGGATAACATTCCCCTCATATCCATCTCTTGCCCGCGCTCCGTTAGTGGAAAAAAGGCAATAAAAAATGGAAATAAGATGTTGTATATCATATTGTTCAGGATAGAATATCAATGGTGAGAAATTTTATCATTTTTTTTATCATTATAATGTCCGCGCATTCCGCATACGCTCAAAATTACGAGCACCATGAGCATGTGGGCCGGATGTCGCGCGAATCCTCGGGTACGAGCTGGCAGCCTGATTCAACCCCGGTGCAGGGATTGCATTTCATGCATAAAGAGTGGATGGTAATGACGCACGGCTATATCAATACCGTCTATGACCATCAGGGAGGCAGAAGAGGGGATGAAAAGGTTTTTAACTCGGGCATGTTCATGCTTATGGCGCAGCGCCCGTTATCAGACGGCACGTTCGGGTTTCGCGGTATGCTTTCTCCTGACCCGTTAATGGGAGAAAAGGGATACCCTCTCCTGCTCCAGACCGGCGAAACCGCAGATGGAACAACCCCTCTCATTGACCGTCAGCATCCGCACGACCTCTTTATGGAGCTGGCAGGGACTTATAGTAAGCCTGTTTCCAAAAATAGTTCGGCGTTTGTATATTTTGGGTTACCCGGCGAGCCGGCGCTTGGCCCGCCCGCGTTCATGCACCGGTTTTCAGGCATGGATATCCCAGCCGCCCCTATCATGCATCATTGGCTTGATTCCACACATGTAACCTACGGTGTTTTAACCTCGGGATATATATGGAATAATATGAAGATAGAAGGTTCGATTTTTAACGGGAGGGAGCCTGATGAGGACCACTGGGATATCGAATCTCCTAAATTTAATTCGGCATCCGGCCGCGTCTCCTTTAATCCAGTGAAAAACTGGTCGATGCAGGCGAGTTTCGGCTACATCGACAGCCCGGAGCAGTTAGAGCCGGATGTTGATACCCGGCGCGCGACCGCTTCTATAAGTTATAACAGGCCTTTCAACAACGCCAATTGGCAGACTACTTTTGCGTGGGGCAGGAACGACAATCTCCCGGGAAATACGCTTGACGGGATCCTTCTTGAGTCAACGATATGCCTCCAAAAGACGCATACATTATTCGGCCGTTTCGAACGCGCGAAAAAAGATGAACTTTTCCTGGAAGGAGATCTTATGCATGGGGAAAAATTCATCGTGAATAAAATGACCCTGGGTTATATCTATGACCTGCCTTCACGGCACCATATGAAGTGGGGCATAGGCAATTCCCTGGATATCAATATTATTCCGGATAGGTTGGAATCAAGCTACGGAGATAATCCTTTAGGGTATATGGTTTTTGTCAGGGTTAAGCTGGATTAGACGCGGGACGAAAAAAGAAACCCGGGCCGGAGTAATTTTAAAAAGGAGGATGTTCGATGAAGGTAAAGCGCTATTTACGGGTATTTGTGTTTGTTATTTCCATCTTGTTCTTGAACACGGCTGGGTCGCATGCGTCCGGATCGGATGATGCCATCGAATCGGCCGCGAAAAATTCCTATACGTTCAGGACATACCTCAAGGATGACGCTATCAAAGTAAACTCCAAGGACGGCGTAGTCACTTTGACCGGGACCGTCGTGGACGAATACCATAGATTACTGGCCAGGGATACTGTCTCCAACTTACCGGGAGTAACAGGCGTAAATGATAAACTGAAGGTCGCGGCCGCCGCTTCCCCCGAAAAGACTTTAGGGGAAACAATAGACGACGCGTCCATTACCGCCCAAGTCAAATTGGCGCTATTATTTCACCGCTCAACCAGCGCTTTTAAGACCCGTGTCCGTACGGAAAAAGGAGTGGTCACGCTGACCGGCAGCGCGAAGACAGCCGCCGAAAAAGAACTGGTTACCGAATTAGTCAACGATATAAACGGAGTGGAAAAAGTGGTTAACGAGATGACTGTGGAATAATCCCGATAAATATCAAATTGGATATTATGCGTTATTGGATCAGGCAGTTCAAAAAAATTTACGAAATGATAAGCCCCGAACACGGCAAGGTTGTATTGAACAATTTTGCTTTTCTTTCGGCTATTCAGGCCGTAACCTATATTATACCGGTCATTATCCTGCCTTATCTTTTCAGGGTGATCGGCCCCGGGAAATTCGGCTTGATAGCTTTTGCCCAGGCCTTTACGCAGTATTTTATGATAGTTACGGATTATGGGTTCAATATCTCCGCTACAAGAGAGATCTCCATCTGCCGCGAAGATCATTGCGAGATTTCCAAGGTATTCTCTTCTGTCATGACGGTAAAGCTGGCCCTGGCATTTTTAAGCCTGCTCTTATTGGGGATTATCGTTTATTTCATTCCCAGGTTCAGGAATGATTGGCCGGTCTATATCCTGAGTTTCGGCGCAGTGATAGGCAATACCCTTTTCCCTGTTTGGTTTTTCCAGGGCATCGAAAAAATGAAGCATATCGCTTACCTGAATATTGCCGGCGGTTTCCTTACGCTTTTTTCTATATTTATTTTTGTCCGCAGGGCGGAGGATTATCTGTGGGTACCTTTTCTGACTTCCTGCATATTTTTGATCACCGGTATCTGGGCACAGCGCATTGTTTTCAGGCGATTCGGGGTATCCTTTAAATTCCCGGGATATACAAGCCTCCGTCAGCAGCTAAAAGCCGGCTGGGATATTTTTATCTCCAATGTCGCGATAAACGCGTATACCGCGACGCGCATCTTTGTCGTCGGGCTTATGACGGACAATACAATAACAGGATTCTACGCCATCGCGGAAAAAATTGCCAATGCCTTCCAGACCTTTCCCCTGGTTTCTTTTTCCCAGGCGATTTTCCCGCGCTTAAGCAAGATATTCAGCGAAAAGAAGGCCCATGCGTTTGAACTTATGCGCCGGATCCAGCGGCTTACCGTCAGTATCTCGTTGATAGTATTGTCGCTCGTTTTTATTCTTGCGCCCCTGATCGTGAAGGTGTTCTGCGGTAGCGATTATTATTCTACGGTGCTATCTTTAAGGCTTTTGTTGATCGCCGTATTTTTTGTCAGCGCCAACGCCTTCCGCGTGCAATTCCTGCTGGTTTGCGGCAAGACAGCTGTTTATTCGAGGATCCATATTTTCATGTCTATGATAGGCCTGCCCTTGATATTTTTCCTGGTAACCTCCTTCGGGTTTACGGGAGCTGCTGTCGCGAGCATAGCTATCGAGGCGGGGATTTTTTCGGTCACATATTTTTCAGTGAGAAGGCTTAAATTTTCTTAAAAGAAGTATTTTGGAGTATAATAATAGAATGATTAAATTTCCGCAGGATTTTCTTTGGGGAAGCGCGACATCCGCTTATCAGGTAGAAGGGGATAATAGCAATTCTGATTGGTGGCAATGGGAAAAAGAATCGGGTAAGGAAAATTCCGGCAAGGCGTGCCGCCACTACGAATTCTACGAACAGGATTTTGAACTGGCCGAAAACTTAGGCCATAATGCCCATCGTCTCTCTATCGAATGGGGCCGCATTGAGCCGGAAGAAGGAAAATTTTCTCAAGACGCGTTAAGACATTATATCGGCGTTATCCTCGCTTTAAGAAAGCGTAATATCGAGCCTGTGGTTACCCTGCATCATTTTACCAATCCGATATGGTTCAGTAAACAGGGCGGATGGCTGGGCAGGCAGTCGGTTCCTTATTTCCTGCGTTACTGTGATTTTGTGGTCCGCGGCCTGACAAAGTATGTTCGTTATTGGATTACCATAAACGAGCCTACGATATATTTATCCCATGCCTATATCCTTGGCGTATGGCCTCCGCAGGCAAAGTCATATCTGAAAGCGAAGATAGTCCAGGATAATCTTGTCCGGGCGCATATTAAAGCCTATTGCCTTATACATAAAATTTATAAAGAACTGAACCTCAATAAGCCTTCCGTAAGTATTGCCCAGTATACGCAGGCCTTTGTCCCCTGCACGCGTAATTTAAAGGACAGGCTCGCCGCGCGCTTTCGGGATAAATATTATAATTTCGGATTTCTCGATAAGATAAAGCGGCATAACGCGTTGGATTTTATCGGAGTTAATTATTATTCGCGGCAACTGGTAGAGCTGAAGAAATGGGGGATCGTCAACCTGGTATTCGATGTATGCAATAATAACCATCATCCGGCCAAGAAAAATTCGCTCGGCTGGGATATTTATCCCCAGGGCCTATATGAGGTGCTTTTGAAACTCAAAAAATACAAACTACCGGTTATTATAACGGAAAACGGCATTTGTACCCAGGATGACGATCTGCGGTGGGATTATATACGCGATCACTTAAGAAGCATCTATCTTGCCATGGAAAAAGGCGTTGATATGAAGGGCTATCTTTACTGGTCATTGATGGATAATTTTGAGTGGGACAAAGGTTTTGGGCCCAGGTTTGGGCTTATAGATATAGATTATAAAACTTACAAAAGGAATGTCCGGGAGAGCGCTGTTAAGTTTGGCAGAGTATGCAAAACAGGCTTTTTGGAGTAAAGAACGGATGTCATGAAAAAGATAACAGCGCCTTTTATCGGGGGATCCATCCGCGTTTCCAGCCAGGTATAAAATAATAAATTTTTATAGACAAGTCCACGCGCGCGTGCTAAACTATTATGAACATGTGTTCATAACTAAAGGAGGCTGGTTTGAGGCCCAAGAAGACGAGATGGGTAAAATGCGCGCCGGGGGAGAGGTGTTTCAAGCCTCTTTGCAAACCCCTGAAGGAATTAGAAGGGGTTTATCTTTCCCTTGACGAATTCGAGGCTGTCCGGCTCGCTTGTCTCGAGGAACTCAAGCAGATCGACGGCGCCAGGTTAATGAATATTTCCAGGCCTACTTTTTCAAGGATATTGACCTCGGCCCAGAGGAAGATCGCGGACGGCCTGGTAAATATCAAGGCGATACGCATCGAGGGAGGGTGCTGTAAAATAGGCAGGAGGAAAAAATGAAAGAATGGAAGAAGTTTTTATATATATTAGCGGCGTTTCTGGCATGTTTTTACCTGCCTGTAGAGAATCTGCGTTTTACGAACGCTATTTTTGAAGCGCTTGCCCTTGTAAAGTGGTATGCCAGGGAGCACGTACTCTTGTGCCTGGTCCCGGCGTTCTTTATAGCGGGCGCGATATCGGTATTTGTCAGCCAGGCGTCAGTCATAAAATATTTCGGCGCCAGGGCGAATAAATTTCTTTCGTATAGCGTGGCTTCGGTATCAGGGACAATTCTTGCTGTGTGTTCCTGTACCGTTCTACCCCTATTTTCAGGTATCTACAAAAGAGGGGCTGGGCTTGGGCCTGCGATTGCTTTCCTATATTCGGGTCCAGCCATAAATGTTTTGGCGATTATTCTTTCTGCAAGGATCCTTGGCTGGCAACTAGGATTAGCTCGCGCCATAGGCGCGGTTATCTTTAGTGTTGTTATTGGATTACTCATGCATTTAATCTTTCTGAAAGAAGAGCGCGCCCGCCATGCCAACGGTGATCTTCAATTTGGCGAGGTTAAAGTAGCCCGGTCGCTATGGAAAGACATTATTTATTTCTTCTCTATGGTCGCGGTGCTGGTTTTCGCAAATTGGGGGAAGCCCTTGGAAGGCGACACTGGGATATGGAGTTTCATCTACGCATATAAATGGTGGATTACGGGATTTTTCTTAATAGTTTTGGGATTTTCTCTTGTTAGGTGGTTTAAAAAGGACGAATTAAAGGACTGGACTGGCGCTACCTGGGGCTTTGCGCTTCAAATACTTCCGCTTCTTTTGGGAGGAGTACTTGTGTCAGGATTCCTTTTGGGGAGGGTTGGCCATGAGGGCATTATCCCTTCGAGATTCGTTGAGATGCTGGTCGGAGGCAATTCTTTGCGGGCGAATTTCTTTTCTTCGATTGTAGCGGCATTTATGTATTTTGCCACATTAACCGAAGTCCCTATTTTGCAAGGCCTTATTGGCTCAGGCATGGGCAAAGGTCCTGCGCTGGCTCTGCTTTTGGCTGGACCTGCCCTGAGCCTTCCAAGCATGCTTGTCATACGGAATATTATAGGCACCAGGAAAACAGCGGTATATGTGGTTTTGGTTATTATCATGGCTACGATTTGCGGGATGATTTTTGGTTTTATCGTAAAATAGAAAGGTTAAGACATGAGAAGGAACGCCGAAGAAATAAAAAAGATCGTCAGGGAAGGTTACGCGAAGGCGGTGGCGCGGAATACTTCCTGCTGTCCCGCGGGTTCTTGCTGTGGCGCTGCAGGCCAGGCAAAAAATATAAGCAAGGTTGTAGGCTACAGTGATTCTGAAATGGACGCTGTTCCCGAGGGAGCGAATTTGGGTTTTGGCTGCGGTAATCCTGTTGCGCTGGCGTCCTTAAAAGAAGGCGATGTTGTTCTTGATTTGGGAAGCGGGGCGGGGTTTGACGCGTTCCTGGCGGCCCAGCGTGTCGGCAAGACAGGCCGCGTCATAGGTGTTGATATGACGCCGGAGATGATTGAAAAAGCCCGGGCGAATGCCAAAAAAGGAAATTACACGAATGTAGAATTCAGGCTCGGCGAGATAGAGAAGCTTCCGGTTGAAGATAGTTCAGTAGATGTGATTATATCTAACTGCGTGATCAATCTTTCACCAGAGAAGCGGAAAGTTTTTCAGGAGGCTTTCAGGGTGCTTAGATCATGCGGCAGGCTTATGGTATCCGACCTTGTTCTCGTAAAAGATCTGCCTGATGTCATAAAAGAATCAATTGAAGCGTATGTTGGCTGTCTTTCCGGAGCTGTTAGAAAAGCCGAATATCTAAAACTTATAACCAGGGCGGGGTTTCAGGATGTGAAAGTGATCAGTGAATCGAATTATCCGGTGGACGCTATGTTTGATAATCTTAAAGGCGCTGAGGACGCGGTAGCCGGCATAAAAGTCTCGGCAAAAAAGCCGGCGGCAAAAGGAGCGTAAAGATGAAAATTGAAATTTTAGGTATGGGCTGCCCGAAGTGTAAACAGCTTACCGCAAATGCGGAGGCAGCGGCAAAAGAATTGAATATCGCGGCTGAGATTTCCAAGGTAACGGATATTGATAAGATCACAGGATACGGCGTCATGATGACTCCGGCGCTTGCAATAGACGGAATAGTGGTTTCCGCGGGAAAGGTTTTAACCAAAGACGAAATAAAGAAGTTTATTTCAAAATAGGAGGGGAGTTTGAGAAGGATATTCCTGATCATTTTAGCTGTCGTTCTGTTTAACCAGGATATTTTATTCGGCGCGCCCGAAGCGCGAAAGGCGGATTATATAAAAGCCTATTATTTCCACGGCGATTTCAGGTGTTCAAATTGTCACAGGATAGAACAGTACTCCAAAGAGGCGATCAATAAATATTTTGCCAAAGAACTTGCTTCAGGCGAACTGGAATATGGGGTAATCAATGTAGATAGAAAAGGTAACGGCCATTTCATGGAAGATTATAGGCTTTACACAAAATCCCTTGTTATTTCCAGGATTAAAGCCGGGAAGGAAGTGGAGTATAAAAATCTTGAGAAGGTCTGGGATTATTTAGGCGATAAAGAGGCGTTTTATAATTATGTAAAGGAAGAGGTCTCGAAATTTTTAGAGGCGGGTAAATGACGCTATTGTTGACCGGATTTTTATCAGCGCTGTGGCTTGGTATCCTTACTTCCATAAGCCCGTGCCCTCTCGCGACTAATATAGCCGCGATATCTTTTCTTTCTAAGCGCGTCACTAACCCTTTTTTTGTTTTCCTGGCGGGATTGGCTTATACGCTTGGAAGGATGTTCTCTTACGCTATCCTGGGAATACTTATAATTAAGTCAGTCCTGGCAGTCCCGTCCGCCGCCCAGTTTCTCCAGAAGTATGTAGTAAAAGCCATGGGCCCCATCCTGATACTTACGGGCCTTGTTTTGCTGGAGGTTATTAAACTAAAATTTTCAGGTTTTACGCTTTCTGAGAAACATCGCAATGCTCTCACTGAAGCGGGCGCGCCCGGAGCGTTTATGCTCGGGCTATTTTTCGCGCTGGCCTTCTGTCCTATATCCGCGGCGTTATTCTTCGGCAGCCTTATTCCTCTCTCGCTTAGCCATAAGATGGGCATTGTCCTGCCTTTTATCTATGGTATCGGGACAGGCTTGCCGGTCTTGTTTTTCGCTGTAGCTATAGCTATAGGCGTCAGTTCGCTCAATAAGTGGTTTTCTAAACTAACAATTCTCGAATTATATATGCGGAAAATTACCGGAGCGATATTCATTTTAGCCGGCATATATTATACCAGTATTTATATATTAAAATTTCTCTGATAGATATAGTGAAAGAAAGGATAAGAAATGGAGAGGATTATCCATGAAAAAAGGAATTTAGGATTATTTGAGAAATATCTTACGCTGTGGGTTTTTATATGTATCGTGTTAGGCATATTGATCGGTAAGGTTGCCCCAGGCGCGGCAAAGTTTCTCGATGGTATGGCTATTTATGTAAATGGAGCGCCGGTGGTTTCAGTGCCGATTGCTATCTGCCTTTTTTTCATGATGTATCCCATAATGGTGAAGATCGATTTCGCTGAAGTTATAAAAGCGGGGAAATCGCCTAAACCGGTATGGTTGACGCTTTTTGTTAACTGGGCGATAAAACCTTTTACTATGTACGGTATTGCTTTTTTGTTCCTGGGGATTTTGTTTAAAGGGTTGATCGGAGCGGATGCAATGGATTTTGTTAAACTTCCTCCCGGAGCTGACTGGCTGATGGGTTCTATACACGGCGCGGGAACGGTTGTTATGCATGAAGGTTTTAAAATGCTTCAAGTGCCGCTTTGGCGCAGTTATTTTGCCGGGTGTATTTTACTTGGTATCGCGCCTTGCACAGCGATGGTTTTGGTATGGGGATTCCTTGCTAAAGGCAATGATGGTCATACACTGGTTATGGTAGCTATTAATTCCCTGACCATGCTTTTACTTTACGGAGTTTTGGGAGGATTTCTTTTGGGGGTAGGGAGGATGCCTGTTCCCTGGCAGGCGTTGCTGTTATCGATCGTTATATATGTGGCATTGCCTCTTGTGGCAGGATACTTTTCACGGAAGTGGATTGTATCGCTTAAAGGCATAGAATGGTTTAATGAGAAATTCCTTCATCTATTGTCGCCTGTTTCAATTATCGCGCTTCTATTTACGCTTATACTTTTGTTCTCATTCAAAGGGGCGATCCTCCTTGCTCAGCCGTTGACTATCCTGTGGATAGCGATCCCGCTTTTTATCCAAACGTGTTTTATCTTCGGGATCACATACTGGGTAGCAAAAAAATTGAAGTTAAGCTATGAGGACGCGGCTCCCTCGGCGATGGTTGGCGCAAGCAACCATTTCGAAGTAGCTATTGCTACAGCGACCATGCTTTTTGGGATTTCGTCGGGAGCGGCGCTGGCGACAGTTGTAGGCGTATTGATCGAAGTGCCGGTTATGCTGATGTTAGTGAAATTCTGTTTACGGACAAAGAATTGGTTTATAGCGGAGTGACCAATGAATAAAAAACGTGTTTTATTTTTATGCGCAGGCAATGTTTTTATCGCTCAATAATCCAAGGCATAAAAAAGGATTTATATGCTTTTGTTATCCGGAAAGTTATGTTAAAATACAACAGATATGAAGAGAATACTTTTATTTATCCTGCCCATTTTATTTATAGTTACCGCGGTCTTTGCCGCTTTCGGGATAATACAGGCGAGGGTTGAGGAAGAAAAACTGATGGATGACCTTAAGAGAAAGGCCAAAACCGTCAGCGAGAGCCTGGAGTTATACGCGAGCCACATCTTTTTGAATAATGACCTGCAGGCCGCGAATCGCATCGTGGAAACATTCCAAAAAAGAGAAAGGCTCCAGGGCTGCGTTATCTATGATAAAGACGGGAATATCCTGGCTATTACCGAAAGGATTTCGGACTGGAAAGATAAGGATAAGCCTTATCTAAAGGATATATTAGCCAGTAAAACCCCGCGCGGCGCGCTGGAAAAATTCAGCAATTATTCGGTATATAGTTATATCCTGCCTGTCATAGATGATGCCGGGAATGTCATGGGCATGACAGAGGTTGTCTATGACACTTCGTATGTTTTTTCGACATTGACCCAGCTTTGGAAACGCATAAGCGCGTCGCTCATCGTCCTTCTGGCATTCATCGTGATAATAACCCTTTTGATACAGCGCCAGATATTCATCCTCCCTGTTCGCAGGCTTACCGAGTGGTTCACGCGTTTCCAGCGAGGCGACGTAGATAAATTGACCCCTTTTAAAGAACAGGGCGAATTCGGAAAACTTATCAGCGAGGTCGAACAGGTGGCACTGGGCCTGAGAGTGGCAAGGAAGGTCGCCTCTGACACCGCGCATGCCCGCATCCAGAAAGAAGATACATGGAGTGAGGCAAAGCTAAGGGACCTTGTGCGGGCGAAATTAGGGGAAAAAGCGTTTTTTGTCGTTTCCAACAGGGAACCTTATATGCATGTCATAGATGAAATGACCGGAAGCCCGAAATGCGTCAGGCCCGCTAGCGGCGTTGTCACGGCGATAGACCCTATTTTGCGGGCGTGCGGCGGCACCTGGATCGCGCACGGCAGCACTGAGGCGGACAGGAATTTCGTAAATTCCAAAAATAAGCTCGGCGTCCCTGTCGAGGATAACCGTTATATATTAAAAAGGGTCTGGCTTACCAAAAAGGAAGAGGAAGGATACTACTATGGATTCTCGAACGAAGGGTTATGGCCGCTTTGCCATGTTACCCATACCCGGCCTATATTCCGCGAAAGCGACTGGCAGATGTATAAAGAGGTGAATCGTAAATTCGCGGAGAATGTCCTGGAGGAATTGCCCGCCAAAGACCCGTTCGTGTTTATCCAGGATTACCATTTTACTTTGCTCGGCAAGATGATAAAAGAAAAACGTCCCGACGCTTCCGTAGCGCTTTTCTGGCACATCCCGTGGCCGAACCCCGAGGTCTTCGCGATATGTCCTTATTATCACGAGATATTGGAAGGTATGCTCGGATGCGACCTTATAGGGTTCCATGTGCAGAACCACTGCAATAATTTCCTGGATACCGTCAACAGGCTGACCGAGTGCCGGGTGGATACGGAAAAATTCAGCGTAGTGAGGAATAACAAAGAAACATTCATCAGGTCATTCCCGATCAGCGTGGACGGGTTTATGTCCGGCGCGTCCGCCCGGTTCGATAAAAATGAGATAAATAAGATCAGGGAGGAGTATGATCTTCAGGATAAGATAATCGGGGTCGGGGTAGACAGGATCGATTATACCAAGGGGATCATCGAGCGTATCCTGGCGATCGACAGGTTCCTGGAGAAATACCCGCAATACAGGAATAAATTCGTGTTCATCCAGCTGGCGTCGCCAAGCCGCACGCATATAAAACGCTACCACGAGCTTATCGCGGAGATAGACGAACTCGTGGAGAAAAAGAACTGGAAGTATTCGGACGGGAACTGGAAGCCGATTATCTATTTGAAGCGTCATTTTTCTCCGGAGGAGATCAGGCCTTACTATGAGCTGGCGGACCTTTGTATAGTGAGCTCCCTGCACGATGGCATGAACCTGGTGGCGAAGGAATACATCGCCTCTAAGGCGGATTTGAGCGGCGCCCTGATCCTGAGCAAGTTCACGGGCGCGGCACGCGAACTGACGGATGCCGTACCGGTCAACCCGTATTCGATAGAGGAATTCGCGGACGCCATAAAGTCCGCTATAGACATGCCTGAAGAAGACCGGAAAAAACGCATGGAAAACATGCGCAACATCATCCATGAAAACAATATCTACAAATGGGCGGCGGGTATCGTTACAGAAATGACAGCCCTAAAAAAAGAATAGCATAACGCTATGCGCCGTGTGATATGCCGATAGGAGGAGCGCGATGAAAAAAAGATTGGTTGTACTTGTTTTATTGGGATTTTTTATACTGCCGGGGTGTTCTTATATCAAAAAAGCCCAGCGGGCGGATGAATTGGCGCTGGAAAATTCCAACCTGAGATACAAAATATCCCAGCTGAAAAAAGAAAAGGCCCAGGCGGTCGAGGAAATAGCCGAGGAAAAGAAAAGAGAACTCTCCGAACTGGAACAAGCCAAGCTGGAACTTGAGAAATCCCTAAAAAAAGAGATTGGGGAATACAAGGCTAAGCTCAAGATGACCGAACGCGGCCTTGTCATCACATTCCTGTCCGAGGTTTTCTTCGATTCCGGCAAGAATGACGTGAAAGAAGAAGGCAAACTTTCGCTTCGGAAAGTAGCCGAAGTTTTGAATAAAGACGTCCCTAATTCCAATGTGGCGGTGGAGGGCCATACCGACAACGACCCTATAAAATATTCAGCATGGTCTTCCAACTGGGAACTTTCTTCAGCCAGGGCGCTGGCTGTCCTTCATTATCTCGTTGATGAGTGCGAGGTCAGGCCCGGGCGGTTGTCTGCCAATGGCTACGGCGAGTTCCATCCTGTGTCGCCCAATGATTCAGCGGAGAATAAACAGAAGAACAGGCGCGTGGAAATAGTTATCCTGCCGTCGCTTGTAAGTAAAGTAAAGGCGGATTAATGTTCATATTATCCAATTTACTGGTCGCGCTGGCTAATATACTCAGCCTGGTTTTAACCATAGCTTACTGGCTGATATTGATCAGGGCGTTGATCAGCTGGGTCAACCCAGACCCGTATAATCCGATCGTGCAGTTTTTATACAAAGCCACCGAGCCGGTATTATATCCTATAAGGAATATGCTGCCGCCTGCCCTGAGATTCGGGATAGACATATCCCCTATAATCGCTTTCCTGGCGATCATATTTCTGAAGTCCTTCCTTGTTAACACTATCCTGGAGCTAGCGATAAGATTGAAATAACGCGCATGAAGAAGAAAAAGCGTAAAAAATTCTTAAATCTGGTCCCGGTAATTATCGCGGCGCTTATAGCGTTGTTATATGCGCTTGTCGATACCAGCCTGGGCGCCAGCCTTATCGTGAAGATGGCCATTTCACGTTACCTGCCTTCCAAAGACATAACCATAGGAAGGATTGACGGCACGCTGCTCCGCGCTATCACATTCGAAAAGATATCGCTCAATAATATCAAATGTTTGCCTCCCGGCAGCAGCTTGAATATAGAACGGTTGTATATCTATGCCAATCCCCTTGATGCCAGGCGGCTCAGGGTCACGGTTGAAACCGGGAGCCTGAAATTGCCGTATTCCGACAAAATATTTTTCTATGGGACATATAAGAGTGGTTTACTGGATGTGAACATATATTCCCACGCGGTTGATATAAAAGATATTATGGGGTCATACTGCTATAAAGGCTCCACGGGCAATTTATCCGGTTTTTTTGAAGGCATAGACATCTTTGTGACAGGTACACTGTCGGAGCCGGAGATAAAAGGTTCCTGCGTGGCGAGGGCGTTGTACCGGTGGGGATTTAGCCTGAAAGACTGCCCCCTGGCGCTCGACCTTAAACTAAAAGATATCAGGAAAAATTTGAAACTCTACGGAACGATCGATATCAAGGGAGGGTCGCTGGCAGGGGCAAAGACAGCGCGTATCACTCTCGGCGAAAGCCGGCTTCAGTTTAATGGATTACCCCGGGAGCCTTATTTCGATATGCAGGGAGAATCGCTTATTGAAAGGACAAAGATCAAGATAGGGCTGAAAGGTACCATAAGGGACCCAGATCTGAGGCTTTCCTCAAACCGGCGGGTTTCGAAAGATCAACTGCTCATGATGCTGGCCACTAACAAAAGCTGGAAGAGCATAGATTTTATGGAGGAAACTAATTACAGCGTAACGCCCGGCATGGTGGCGGATTTTATGGATTATTTTCTCTTCGGGGGGGCCGGGGCAAGAACAGCTGAAAATCTCGGCATCAGGGATTTTTTTATAAGGTACGACCAGGACGCGAGGGGCGGCGGTATCAGAAAAACAATATCTGATAGAGCGGATATCACTTACTCTATCGAGCAATCCCGGGGGGAAGATGAATTATCCAAGACCACCCAGAAAATAGGCAGTGAATACAGGATTACGGAAGGCATTTCCGTGCAGGCTGAGCGCGAATTAAAATATGAAAACAGGAGCCCGGAGGATGAGAGTAAGCCGGGTACGGATGACAAGGTACTCTTGAAATACAGGAAATCTTTTTAATATCCCCGCGTATCCCCCATCTTCCAAATTTGATATTGACAAATCAACGTCGCGCGCATATAATTGGCATATGCCAATTATAAAGGAGAAGGTATATGCCCAGGCCGTGCAGGTGCAGGCGGATAAGATGTAGGCCCGATTCAAATTATTTCAAGCCTCGCGGCATTCCATTGGATATGCTTGAGGAGATTAATCTGGCACTGGATGAACTGGAGGCCTTGAGGCTGGCGGATCTGGATGAGATGTACCAGGAAGATGCCGCGAAGAAAATGGGAATCTCGCGCCAGACTTTCGGGAACATCATAAGCTCGGCCCATAAAAAGATAGCGGACGCCCTGCTGAACGCCAAGGCGCTGAAAATAGAAGGCGGGACCGTTAAGAGGATGGATTAGATGGATAGTGTTATAAAGCAGGATAGAGCCAGATTAAAATTATTTAAGAAATATGGCTATGATATCCCGAAAGCCAGGAATTTTATCCTGGCGAAAGCCGGATTATCTAAAGGCAAGCTGTTGGAAATCGGCACAGGCAAAGGCCACATGACTGTTGCTTTGGCTAAGAAAGGATTCAGCCTGGTTTCTATAGATTTGGATAGAAAGTCTCAACGCGTCGCCGGTGTAAAACTCAAAGCGCTTAAACTGGATAGATTAGCCGAGCTTAAGATCATGGACGCCGAAAAGCTGAAATACAAAGATAAATTTTTTGATTATGTAATTTCTGTTAATTTTATTCATCATGCTAAAAATCCCGCCAGATGCTTAAAGGAGATGATCAGGGTAACCGGGGATCAGCTCGTAATAGCCGATATCAATAAGAATGGCGAACGTATTATGGAAAAGGTGCATAGGCTGGACGGCCACAGCCATGAAGTATCTAAAATGTCGTTAAAAGAAACAGCGGCATTGTTGAGGGAGGGAAGCATGAAAGTAAGGGTTTATAAAGATAGCTGTCAAACTGTTTTAATAGCGAAGAAAGGGGTGTCAAAATGAAGATATGCGTTCCAACAGAAACAAATGAAGGCAAGAACGCAAAGGTTTACGGCCATTTCGGCAGCGCTCCGTATTTCACTATCTATGATACGGAAAAAGAGTCAGTGGATATAATCGATAATTCCAACCAGCATCACGCGCATGGTACATGCCATCCAATGAACGCCTTAGGCGGCAATAAAATTGACGCTGTGGTTTGCGGCGGCATGGGCGGAAGGGCTGTTCAGAAGCTGAACGAGATGGGGATAAAAGCGTATATGGCTCTACCGGGAACAGTGGAAGACATTGTGAGGGAATTTAAGAAAAATACGCTTAAAGAGATCACGATATCTAATGCCTGCTCCCAGCACAGCTGCCATTAAACAACTGACCAATATAAAATCGGGTATAACCAAAAAAAGAGACTGCGAGACAAAGCAGTCTCTTTTTGCTATACTATAATTATGATAAGACTTTTATTGGTAGCCGCGGGCGGGGCGATAGGGACAGTTTTCAGGTATTCGCTTTCAGGACTGGATTATAAGTTCTCAAACGGAGTTTTTCCTTTCAGCACGCTTCTTATTAATCTCACAGGTTCTTTCGTGATAGGCTTTTTGTGGGGGCTTTTTGAAGGCCTGACTGTTTCCCCGAATATCAGGATGTTTATTTTTATAGGCATCCTCGGCGGGTTTACCACGTTTTCCACGTTCAGCCTTGAGAATTTCAATCTCCTGAGGGACGGAGAAATAAAAATAGCATTGTGGAATATATTTATTACCAATGTAGCCGGGATCGCTTTGGTATTTATAGGTTTTATCTTATCCAGGTATTTGATCAGTATCTTTAAATAGGAGGCGACAACCATGAGATTACCTGAAGAAGGGATGCTTCTTAGGATTTTTGTAGGAGAATCTGACAGTTATAAAGGCAAGGCTCTTTACGAGCAGATCGTCTTAAAGGCGCGGGAGCTGAACCTCGCGGGCGCGACAGTGATCCGGGGCATAATGGGGTTCGGGGCTGACAGCCGCATGCATACAGCGAAACTCCTGAGGCTCTCCGAAGACCTTCCGGTCGTGATAGAGATAGTGGATACAGAAGAAAATCTCAATAAACTTCTGCCTTTTTTAGACGAGGTTGTTGTCGAAGGCCTGATCACGCTTGAAAAAGCCAGGGTTGTAAAGTACCGCCATAGCTGATGATAATCGAGAATATTTTATTATGGGTGGCTGTTCTGATATTTTTGAGCGTTGTCTCGAGCAAGCTCTCTGACAGGCTTGCCATACCTGTTTTATTGCTTTTTTTAGCGATCGGCGTATTGGCAGGTTCAGAAGGGCTCGGCGGGATTTATTTTAATAACGCTCCGCTGGCGAAGTCCATAGGCATTGTCGCCCTTATTTTTATTATTTTTTCCGGAGGCCTTGACACCAATTGGAAAGATGTCAGATCGATTGTCTGGCCGGGAGTCATGCTCTCTACGCTGGGCGTACTTCTGACAGCCTTGATAACGGGTTTTTTCGCGGTCTATATCCTGAAATTTTCTATTCTCCAGGGAATGCTCCTTGGTTCCATAGTTTCCTCGACTGACGCCGCGGCCGTATTCAGCATCTTAAGGTCTAAAAAAATAAGCTTAAAACATCCTTTAAAGCCATTGCTCGAGTTCGAATCCGGAAGCAATGACCCCATGGCGGTTTTCCTGACCATAGGTTTTATCAGTCTTCTGACAATAAAAGATATGAGCGTACTTGCTTTGATCCCTAGATTTATACTGGATATGGGAGTGGGCGCGCTTATAGGCTATCTCATGGCGAGATTTATCGTGATTTTTATCAATCGTCTGAAATTATATTACGAAGGCCTGTATCCGGTCATCATGATCTCTCTGGTCCTCCTGACTTACGTAATCGCTGTTTTTTTAAAAGGCAACGGCATCCTCGCGGTATATATTACCGGCCTGATGCTTTCCCAGGCAGAATTCCCGAACAAAAAAATGGTCTTGAGATTCCACGACGGTTTGGCGTGGCTCATGCAGATAGCCATGTTCGTGACGCTGGGCTTACTGGTTTTCCCTTCTCACATTGTTCCGCTGATAGGAGCGGGATTATTGCTCACGTTCATTCTCATGGTTGTTGCCAGGCCTATCAGCGTATTATTGTGCCTATTGCCGTTTAAAATGAACATACGGAAAAAAGCCATGGTTGCCTGGGTCGGCCTAAGAGGATCCGTGCCTATTATCCTGGCTACGTTCCCTTTCATGGCAGGTATTCCGCAGGCTGATACTATTTTTAATATCGTTTTCTTCATTGTCGTCGCTTCCGTCCTTATCCAGGGTACGTCTATCCCGATCGTCTCCAGGATGCTGAAACTGGACGCCCCATGGGCCAAAAAGGCCAGTTATCCTATCGAATTCGAGAGAACAGAAGGCATTGACGCAGATCTGACAGACATAATAGTGCCGTATAATTCAGATGCTGTGGGTAAAACGATCCGCGATCTGGGCGTTCCGGAAAAGTGCCTGATCGTTCTTATCTCCAGGAACGGCAAATTCGTAATACCATCAGGATCCGCGGTCATAGAAAGCGGAGATGTCTTGCTGGTGCTCGCTAACGCCGAGGATCTTTCGATTATCCAGGGAATACTCGCTCGCTCGAAATAATCCGCCTTGTTTGCCTTGTAAACCCGCCATAATTTGGTATAATATCCAATACTATGGATTACGACGTTATTATTATCGGCGGCGGACCTAGCGGCCTTACCGCCGCTATATACACTTCAAGGGCGAGGCTTAAGACCCTTATTATCGAGAGTTATTCAGTGGCATGCCAGGCAGTTACTACCGACCTCATCGAGAACTATCCGGGGTTCCCCGAAGGCATCAACGGATTCGAATTAATAGACAAGTTCAAAAAGCAGGCTGAAAAGTTCGGCGCCGGGTTTATCGCGGACGCGGTAAAAAGCGTCAAGGCACTCGAACAGGGATTCGAGATCGAGACGGAAGAAAAGGCCTATGCCTGTTCCTCGGTCATTCTCGCTTCAGGCGCCAGCCCGAAAATGCTGAATGTCCCAGGAGAAGAAAAGCTCAGGGGCAAGGGCGTATCTTATTGCGCCACGTGCGACGGCGCGCTTTTTAAGGATAAAGAAGTGGTACTCGTGGGCGGGGGCGACACAGCACTTGAAGAAGCGCTTTTTCTTACCAGGTTCGTTAAAAAAGTCAGCGTTGTCCACAGGAGAAACGCCCTCCGCGGCGCCAGGATACTGCAGGAAAGGGCGTTCATCAATAAAAAGATAGAGTTTGTTCTTGAGTCGGTGGTTACGGAGATAACAGGCGCTGATAAGGTTTCGGGCGTAAGGATAAAGGACGTGAAGACCGGCGCGCTGAAAGACCTCGCGTGCGAAGGCGTTTTTATATTCGTGGGCTATACGCCGAATACGGATTTTTTGAAAGACATTGTGTCACTGGACGAGCCCGGTTATATAATAACGGATGATAACTGCCTGACATCGAAGCCTGGCATATTCGCGGCAGGCGATTGCAGGAAAAAAACACTCAGGCAGGTGGTTACGGCGGCTGGAGACGGCGCCACAGCCGCGTTCTCCTGCCAAAACTACCTCGAAAAGCTCTAATGTCACATTTAAGACACTGTCTTAAATGTGACATTAGGAAAGCGGGATTATGTTTGGTATGAAAATCTGGTTATGGACGCTTGGAAGCGTGCTTGCGATAAGCCTTATATCGCTTATAGGCGTTATCACGCTCTCGCTCAATAAGGCAAAGCTCCAGGCAATATTGGCGTTCCTTGTAAGTTTCGCAGTGGGCGGGCTGTTCGGGGACGCCTTTATACATCTTTTGCCCGAGTCGTTCGAGACTCTGGGCGTAAATCTGAAGACCTCGCTTTTAGTCCTCTCCGGTATTTTTATATTCTTCATACTTGAAAAATTCATACGCTGGAGGCATTGCCACGTACCTACTTCCAAGGAGCACATGCATCCTGTGGCAACGCTGAATGTGATAGGTGACGGCGTGCATAACATGCTGGACGGCATGATCGTGGCGGCGAGTTTCGCGGTATCCGTGCCCATAGGCATAGCCACTACCCTTGCCGTGATACTTCACGAGATCCCGCAGGAGATAGGCGACTTCGGCATACTTGTCTATAGCGGAATGCCTGTTAAAAAAGCGCTCTTCATGAACTTTGTTTCCGCTCTTACGTCTGTGGTGGGGGCTGTGATAGCCCTTACGCTTGAATCCAAAATAAAAGGATTTTCCACGTATCTTTTGCCTATAACTGCGGGTGGATTTTTGTATATAGGCGGGAGCGACCTGATACCCGAACTTCACAAGGAAAACCATGCCAGGATATCCGCCTCTCTATTACAGATGGTCTTCATAATGCTGGGGATAGGCATGATGGCGTTACTTGTTTTAGCGGAATAATATGATGAAAAACTGGTGGGAACTGGATACTAATGAAGTGGAAAAAGCGCTTGGCGTTGATGCCTCGATAGGGCTTTCTCCTGAAGAGGTTGAGTCGCGGCTTAAAAAATACGGGCTCAACCAGCTTAAAGAGAAAAAAGCGATAAATCCCTTAGAGATATTAATAGACCAGTTCAAGGATTTTATAGTTTGGGTACTTGTAGGCGCGGCGCTTGTCTCAGGGTTTTTAAAGGAATGGGTGGACGCCCTTGCCATAGTGGCGATTGTCATTGTTAACGCTATCCTTGGCTTTATCCAGGAATACCGCGCTGAAAAATCCCTTGCCGCTTTAAAAAAGCTTTCCTCGCCTAATTCCAGGGTCATACGCGGAGGAATCCGCCAGATAGTAAGTTCCCATAATATTGTTCCGGGAGACATAGTGGAACTCGAGGCAGGGGATAATATTCCCGCTGACAGCCGCCTTATCTGGATCACGCCTAATTTTACGGTGAGCGAGGCGAGCCTCACAGGCGAGTCGCATCCTGTGGCAAAGACCACACTTTTCCTTAAAGAAAGAGAGGTACCTCTCGCGGACAGGGCGAATATGGTCTATATGGGCACGTCTATTGCCTCGGGCAAGGCACGCGCTATTGTCGTGGATACAGGCATGGAGACGGAGCTCGGCAATATCGCGGGCATGCTCCAGACAGCTGACGAGAATGTCACTCCTCTCCAGAGACGCCTCGAGGCATTTGGAAAATTCATAGTTTATATATGTTTCGGCCTTGTGGGCCTGGTGTTTGTCATGGAGCTCTTGCGAGGAAGTAAACTCATAGATGTGTTCCTGACCTCTGTAAGCCTGGCTGTGGCCGCTATACCGGAGGGCCTGCCTGCCGTAGTCACTATCGCGCTCGCTCTCGGCGTCCAGAGGATGGTAAAGCGCCATGTTATTATAAGGAAGCTCCCCTCGGTAGAGACGCTTGGCTGCGCGACAGTTATATGTTCCGATAAGACCGGCACCCTCACGAAAAACGAAATGACTGTCCAGGCGGTCTATGTGAACAATATGCTCTTCAATGTTACAGGTATAGGGTATGACATAGTAGGGGAATTTACCAGGGATTATAAGGCGATCGACCTGACTGATTATCCGGAACTGAATAGAATACTTTCTTACGCTACGCTATGTAACGGCGCTGAACTTGTGCGCGAAAAATCAGGCTATAAAGTAATAGGCGACCCTACCGAGGGCTCTATCCTTACAGCGGCCGCTAAAATGCATATATGGAAGAAAGATCTGGAAGAACGGTTCCCGTTTATCGAGGAGATCCCTTTCGATTCGGAGCGTAAAAAAATGACCATTGTCCGGCGGGGCAACGGCATGGTAATAGCGTTCTCTAAAGGCGCGCCCGACATATTCCTGGACGACTGCGTCCAGGTAGAGGATAGGACAGGCCCCAGGAAACTCGAGGAAAAAGATAAAAAAGCTATCCTCGCCATGAATGAAAAACTCGCTTCGCAGGCCATGAGGGTCCTTGCCATAGGTTACAGGAACATGGATAGTGTCCCTGAAAGTTACAATGCCGAAGCTATTGAAAAAGACCTGGTGTTCCTGGGCCTTGTGGCAATGATAGACCCGGCAAGGGAAGAGGTAAAGGGCGCTATCCGTAAATGCGATACCGCGGGCATAAAGACAGTAATGATAACAGGTGACCACAAGAACACCGCCATTGCCATAGCCAAAGAACTTGGTTTCTTCAGAAGTGATTCCGTGGCCCTCACAGGCGCGGAGCTTGATAAATTAAGCGATGACGAGCTTTACGCCAGGATCGAGAATATCCCTGTCTATGCCAGGGTCTCGCCTGAACATAAACTAAGGATAGTAAAGGCATGGCGCAGGCAGGGCGATGTAGTAGCCATGACAGGTGATGGGGTTAATGACGCGCCTGCCGTGAAAGAAGCTGATATAGGCGTCAGTATGGGTATTACCGGGACCGATGTCACAAAAGAAGTCTCGGACATGGTAATTACAGATGATAATTTCGCCTCTATAGTCTCCGCCGTGGAAGAGGGGAGAGGCATCTACGACAACATTAAAAAATTCATACATTACCTTTTATCATGTAACGTCGGGGAAATATTAGTAATGTTTGTCTCGTCTCTCGTGGGCTTTCCCGCGCCGTTATTACCTATACAAATACTCTGGGTAAATCTTGTAACTGATGGTTTGCCTGCCCTCGCGCTCGGCGTAGATCCTGTTGATAAACAGATAATGGACCGGCCCCCGCGTAAACAGAATGAGCCTGTTGTTACAAAGGCAAATATCTTTCTCATGTTTTGGCAGGGTTCTTTTATAGCGTTATGCAGTTTACTTGCTTTCAGTTTCGTATTATTCGTTGAGAAGGAAGGTATTGGCAGGGCGCGCACAGCAGCGTTTATCGTGCTTGCCTGCAGTCAACTGTTCCATTCATTCAATTGCCGCAGTAACAATGTGTCTATTTTTAAGTTAGGTTTTCTTACGAATAAAAAACTCATCCTCGCCGTGCTTGTCTCATTCAGTCTCCAGATGCTGGTAGTCTATCAGCCGTTTTTACAGACTGTTTTCAAGACCGAAGCCCTTGGCGCGTTCGACTGGTTCCTCGTGGTAATTATTTCCTCATTCCCGCTATGGGCAATGGAAATAGTCAAACGCTTGACACATCGTCAATAATCTGATATAATTTATTTTAATAATTGAGGCATATTTTTATCGTAAGGCCATGGGAGAAGATGGCCTTTTTCTATACATCGATAAACAAGACTTTTTAAAGATATTAAATATATGAAAAAGATATATAAAATAACTAATATAGCGGCAATATCTGTATTGGCAGTTATGTTATCCGGAGGATCTCTATACGCGGAAAATATATGTTTACGCGTGCCGCTTTCTTTTGGGACCAAAGAGAAACAAGTTTCGTTAGATAAACAGGTATTCGCGTCCGGCCTTAAAGAAAAAGATATCTCAAAGTTGGGAGAGCCGCAGGAGATACTTTCCGGATATATTGGAGATGGTTTTGATTTTAGGGATAAACTGCTTGGGAATACTGTCGCCATCTGGTTATTAAGGGAGCTGTTCGAGATGGATGAAAAGGAATATGATAGCTCAGAATTAGGCGTAACTTTGGATGAGCTCGCGCATAATGCCGTGTCTCTGAATATAGGGAAGAAAAGAGTTTATTTTAAAGTCGAATTTTTCTCATTCCAGGAAAACCGGTTCGAAACTAAAAAAGTCATGCGGTTTATTTTCAAACAGTCTTCAAGCAGAGCTAGCGATAGAGAAAGATTGGCTATAAACGGAAAAGGATTTAATGGAGACGGCCGCTGGGATTACCTGCTTAATTTACATAGGAGAAAAAGAGACGGGGCATATGTAAAAGACGGGGGAAGCGGTTTATATAACGTCGGAGATTTTCTGCGGAAAAGACAGGCTCTTTTGATATATACAATAAACCGCTCCAGCCCTTTTGATATAAAGACAGAATTGTATGTTGATTCATTTTTCCCCGCGCCAGCGCGGAGAATTAAAAAAAGACAAACTAGATACGCCCTATGAGATCATTAACAGGACAACCGCAATACGGCTTAAAAAAGTTCAGCATAACCCTGGTATTTACGCTGATAGGTATGGGTTTGTGCCCTGGGCATGCGCATGCCCTAAGGCCTCTTTTACAATTCAGCGAACAGTTCAAAGAATCCAGAAAGAGCGTTGAGCCGCCGGATTTCTATATTGAAGAGGTTGATATAACAGGTAATGAACTTATCGAACAGATTGTCAGGATAGATTCTTTTGGCATAGATATCAAGGACAAAAACAGCAGAAAAGAACTTATTAAAATAGTCGAGAAGATAGAGTCGGGGAAAATGAAACTTATAGTCGCGACCAATAAAATAGACTCAAGTGTGATAGGCTATCTTTTGTATCAACCGCTTTATGATAACGGGATATATCTGGAAAGGCTTTACATTATTCCTGAATACAGGAAGACAGGGGTCGGCAGGGCATTCCTGGACTGTTGCGCCGGGAAATTCCGTATGATATCAACGAATGTCCGGCTGGATGAATCGGCTGATAAACTCGCGATAGAAGACGGGATGAGAAAGACCCTTAAGGCCATGGGCTTTGAGCAGGAAGACTATGATTATTTTGTCTGGAAAAGGCCGGAGGCAGGAATTTTGGATAAAAATTTGATATTTGACTTTACCACCACAGATCCTGCGGAACATGATTATAATAAAAAATGGGCTTATCTGACACATACAGGGATTACAGAACTTGCTAATTTAGAAAAGCTGAAATCCATATATGAAGATATATCCCGCGCGAGTGAGGAGTTATTTTGTTGCTATAAAACAACTTATCGTTTTCCAGTAACATGGAATCCCGCGGGTTTCATTTTAGATATATCAGATGGCGGGGAAGTTCTTTACGCCGGTGATTTAAGGATAGGCAAAGAGATAATTCACCCATTGTCTTTAAGTTTAGAAGAATTAAAAGATCTCAAAGTTAAATTAAGAAAAAATAAACATATCGATGATGATCTTTCCGGCGAGGCCAGGGAAATAGACATTACAGGGGCGAAGATCGCGGGCGTCTCTATAAATGTTTCAATGCTGCAGGATAAGCGGATAAGGAATTTTACCGATATAAGCAATTTTTCTGTCTTAATGGCGATGGCGATAAAATATAATTTACCGATAGTGCTCGTATATGATTATGAGCCCTCCGGGAATGGAACGAATTCAGGGCCAGCTGAAGATTTCACCAAGGCGTGCCAAGGATTTGAAAAAATTTTAACAAGCCAATCAAACCATATGCTTAGTCTATTAGATTCAGAGGGCATAAAGGTAGATTTTGATAGCAACGATTTTAAAAATGCTATTTTGAGACAGATAAAACCGGCTTTTGCTTATAAGCAAGAGGATGCGCAAAACCTAAAAATTCCTTCCAGGGTATTGCAAAAAGCGCTATAATCTATAGAAATACACCTCCGAGGTGGCCGAAGGTCTCCTCGGAGGTGGTAAGGTTAAATATGAAATTCTTTAAAAATAGAACTTTTCTAATAATCCTCGCCTTATTTTTACTCTGCGCCTTATCATATATTTTACCTATCCTAAAACCTTTCAAAGATAATCTTTTAATGTATCTCAATAAGATCTGGTGGGCACTGCTTCTGGGCTTTATCCTCGGCGGCATCATAGACCATTTTGTGCCCAGGGAATACATCTCCCATATCCTCGCTAAACCCCGCAAACGCA
>JBAZEP010000017.1:0-33480 GCA_041653835.1 Candidatus Omnitrophota bacterium | reverse complement strand
CAGGTAAGATTATCCTTTTTATATCTTGTTTTAACGCCTTAATAAAGATCCCTATGCGCAGCATCTTAATGCCTCCAGCAGTGGAACAGACGCAACCGCCCAAAGACATGGCGCAGATTATGCCGGTTAGAGCCATGTTCCCCCATTCTTTAATAAACTGTGCGGCATATACGGTCATGAAACCTGTGCCGGTATGGCTTGAAATAAGCTGAAAAAAACCTTTCCTGAATAAAATAAACGGACCCTCATATTCTCCAATACTGGCAAGACCCATGCTTGTAATAAAAAAAAGGATTATTACGCTTACAAAAAAAGTCCTGGTCTCGATATTTTCCCATATCTCCCGGCGCCTGCCAAGCCATAACCGGTAGTGCAAGTGAAAATTTAACGCGCCGAAAATCATTATAGTAATAACTATGGCTTCGAAAATAAAGCTATGATAATAAAGTATGCTCTGTGACCGCGGGGCAAATCCCGCGGTGTCAAACCCAGCCATAAAAATACACATGCCATGAAAAAACGCGTTGAAAGGTTTTATTCCTATCGAGATGCCGGCGATGCCTAAAGAAAGCGTTCCTAAAACTAAATATACCGCGCTAACAAGCCATATGAATCTCGCGGTATTTATTACATTCGGCAATAACCTTTCATCCCTTGCTTCTCCTACATACATCTTAAACGCGCCGGATGTCCCTTTCACAAAAAAAGACAGGGCAACAATAGCAATGCCCTGGCCGCCGATAAAATTACCCAGGTGCCTCCATAAATTATGCGCGTAAGACAGGTGGTCAAGATCCTGGACTAAAACAAGCCCTGTTGTAGTAAACATCGACATCGCCTCAAAAGAGGCGTCTAGATATGACTTCCAATGGCCGCTTAAATACAATGGTATCGCGCCCAGTATCATGGCCGCAAGCCAGGATAAGGAAATAACTATCATCCCCTGCATCCAATCGAGATCTTCTCTTGTGCGGGATAAGACAGTCAAGGTTATTCCCGTTAATAATGTTATCTCCGCGCCTATTAAAAAATCTAACGCTGGATTTTTTTCTCCGGCGGCCAGCCCGAAAATAAACGGGACTATCATAGTAAGGCCCAGGCCGATAATGATCTTGCCTAAATAATAACCTATGTTTTTAACGGCGTTTAAGCGCGGACGTAATATCATATTTTAATATACATTGCCAGGCAGATAAAAAATGCCGAGCACATGATAGATACGGCATATAAAATCACCGTACCTATCGCGAAGACTGGATTAAAAAAAGACTTTGTCATTTTATATCTTTCCTATCAGCGTCTGCAGCAACTGCTGCTCGTTACCTGTCAGCGTAATGGCTATTATATCGTCCCCGGGCTCGAGCATGGTGTTGCCTTTAGGGACAACCACCTCCTCGCCTCTTAGTATGGAAACAAATACGGAATCCGGGGGCAGTTGTATATCCTGAAGTTTCTTATTTATTACCGGCGAATCCTTGGGTAGGTCCACGCGCACGATTGAAAGCTTGCCATGCTTGAAACTCATCAGGTTCACGATATCGGACAGGGATACTTCTTCTTCGATGATCTTGGCTATGATCTTGGTGGAATCCACCGGTACATCGATGCTTAATTCCGAAAATGTGTGTTCGTTGTCCGGATTATTCACCCTAGCCACGGTGCGCTGTATATTGAATATCTCTTTGGCAAGCTGGCAGGCTATGAGATTGTCCTCATCGTCCCCTGTAACCGCCGCCAATACATCCGCGCGTTTTATGCCGGCCTGCTCCAGCGCGTTAGGGTCGCATCCATCGCCGTGGATAATAAGCGCCTGCATCTGTTTCGCTATATCCTCGCACAACATTTTATCTTTTTCTATTATACTGACGACATGGTTGCCCGCTATAAGCCTTTTTGCCAAAAAATATCCGACTTTCCCGGCGCCGATAATAACGATATACATCAGCTTATCCCAAACCTTTCTTTTATAGCGTTAAGGCTGGCTACTTTTACTACGCCCATCAGTACGTCTTTTTCCTTCAACACTGTATCGAGTTCCGGTATGATAACCTCGTTCAGCCTTCTTATGGCAGTCACTATGAATTCCCGCGGCACATTTACATATTTGATGGTTTTTCCTTTTAAGCTGTCTTTGACCTCTATCTCGATAACGCCCAGTTCTTTTGTCTCGATAAGATAACTCGAGAACCGGCTTTCAATAATCTTGTCGCGGATCATCGCGGCGAAAAGAATGGTCCCGCTGATGACATCCATGCCTAAAGCAGTATAAATATGCGCGCGCTGAGGGTCATAAACGCGGGCGATTACTTTAGGGACGTTGAATATTTTTTTGGCAACCTGCGCGGAGATCAGGTTTGTATTATCGCCGTTCGTGACCGCGCAAAAAGCGTCGGCCTTCTCGATGCCGGCCTGTTTCAGGAGTTCCACGTCGAACGCGCTTCCAACAAGCGTCACGCCGTTAAATGTTCCGCCCATGCGGTCGAAAGAGGCCCTGTTCTTGTCCACTATGACAACGTCATGGCCTTCGTTAGACAGAAGCCTCGCGAGCTCTGAGCCAACCCTGCCGCAGCCAGCTATTATGATATGCATAAAGCCCCCTGAGCGTTACTTTTTGACGCTTTCTACCAGCTTTTTGAACGCCTGACTGTCATTTACAGCCATATCAGCCAGTATCTTCCTGTTCAGGCCTATCTTTGCCTCTTTCAGCCCTTTCATAAACTTGGAATAAGATACCCCGAGTTCTTTGCAGGCATTGGAGATCCTTAGTATCCACAATCTCCTGAACGTGCCTTTTTTGGCGCGGCGATCCCTTGTGCCGTACATCAGGGCTTTTTTCACGGATTCCGTCGTCATCCTGTGCCATTTACTCCTGCCGGCACGCTGGCCTTTCGCCATTTTGGAAACCCTTTTTCTGCGGGCCCTGGACGCCGGCCCGTATTTTGCGCGTGACATTTAAAACCTCCTAAATTTTGTGAAACAAAATTTAATCCCGAGTCCGCCAAAGTTCTGTGGCGGACGAGAGACTCTTACCCGTACGGTAACAGTTTCTTCGTTATCTTGGCCGACATGCCCAACACTTCGATATCCCCTCTCATCTTTCTTTTTTTATTGGAAGATTTTGAGGTAAGTATGTGACGTCTGCCTGGTTTGTATCTCATGAGCTTGCCGTTCTTCGTGAGTTTCAATCTTTTTCTGGCGCCTTTGTTCGTCTTTAATTTAGGCATTTTCCTTCTCCTTGATATTCTTTACGGCGGCGGACTGCCGCGGCATAAAATGCACCATGATATTCCTGCCATCCATCATAGGGCCTTTTTCTATTTCCCCGGCCTCGCTCAGGTCCGCGATAACCCTGTCTACGATCTTTTTACCTATATTCAAATGGCTCATTTCCCTGCCCCTGAATGTCATCGTAAGTTTGGCCTTGTCCCCTCTTGTCAGAAACTCCTTCATGTGGTGGAGCTTGAACTGGTAATCGTGCTCTTCTATGTTCGGCTTCATCTTTATTTCTTTAAGATGCACTGTCTTTTGATGCTTGCGCGCCTCTTTTTCCTTCTTCTCCTGTTCATATTTATATTTGGAATAGTTCATTATCCTGCAGACAGGGGGAGCTGTCTGGCCCGCCACCTCTACCAGGTCAAGTCCTAATTCTTCAGCTTTCTGCAAAGCGTCCTGGGTATTCACGATTCCCATCTGTTCGCTCGCGGGGCCGATAAGCCTTACTTCTTTTACGCGTATCCTCTGGTTTATCCTGAGATCTTTAGAAATACGAACCACCTCCTCTTTTCGATGCGCCTGAAGTTATCTGACGTTATCTAAGGTTATCTGAGGCTGCTTCTGCATCTTCAGATGACCTTATCGGTTATTTCGTTTTTTATTCTATCTACAAACTCTTCTATTTTCACCGCCCCGGTATCGCCGCTCTTTCTGGCGCGGAGCGAAACTGTACCTGCTTCTTTTTCCTTGTCCCCTATTATAAGCATGTAGGGGATCTTGTTCATCTCTCCTTCCCTTATCTTATACTGCAGCTTTTCGTTCCTCTTATCTATCTCAACCCTTATGTCTTCATCCCTAAGGCGCGAAGCAACAATGTCCGCGTAATCATGCGAACGGTCTGTAATGGGTATTACAAGCGCCTGCACAGGGGCGAGCCATACCGGGAAAGCCCCGGCGTAGTGTTCTATAAGCGTGCCCATAAAACGTTCCATGCTCCCCAATATTACCCTGTGGAGCATCACAGGCCTTTCTTTTTTGCCGTCACTCGAGATATACGTAAGATCAAACCTTTCCGGCAGGAAAAAATCACACTGGACCGTAGCGCATTGCCATGGCCTCGAGAGCGCGTCTTTAACCATAATGTCTATCTTGGGTCCGTAAAACGCTCCTTCGCCTTCGCTGACCTCATAATTCATTCCCTTTGACTTTAGCGCGCTCTTGAGCGCGTTGGTAGCGCGTTCCCATATTTCATCCGTGCCTATGGATTTCGGCGGCCTTGTGGAAAGCCCTATTTTGTAATCATTGAATCCGAACACCTTCATCGTATCTATCACAAAATCTATTACGCCTGTTATCTCCTGTTCAAGCTGTTCAGGCAGACAGAAAATATGGGCGTCGTCCTGGGTAAATCCCCTGACCCTCAGAAGCCCGTGCAATACCCCTGTTTTTTCACGGCGGTGCACGTTGCCGAGCTCAAAATAACGCAGGGGCAGGTCCCTGTAACTCCGCATCTTTGATTTATATATCAACATATGGCCCGGGCAGTTCATGGGCTTGATAGCGTATTCCTCGTTCTCGACTTTGAATATATACATATTGTCTTTGTAATATTCGTAATGACCTGACGTCATCCATATATCGGATTTCAAAATATGGGGCCCCATCACCATCTGGTAACCGCGCCTGAGGTGTTCTTTCTTCTCGTAATCTTCTATCAGCATCCTGAGTAACGCGCCCTTAGGATGATAAAATACAAGGCCCGGCCCGACTTCGTCGTGGATGCTGAAAAGATCCAGCTCTTTGCCCAATCTCCTGTGATCCCTTTTTTTGGCCTCTTCGATATTTTTCAGGTATGTCTCAAGCTCTTCTTTTGTCTTGAAACAGGTGCCGTATATCCTCTGGAGCATCGGGTTTGTCTCGATGCCGTGCCAGTACGCGCCCGCGATACTCAAAAGTTTGAACGCCTTTATCTCCCCTGTGGAGCTCACGTGAGGGCCTTTGCACAAATCCGCGAATCCCCCATGCCTGTAAACGGAAACCTGATCGCCTTCTAATTTATTTATAAGCTCTACCTTATAAGGTTCTTCGGCGAATAGTTCAAGCGCTTCTTTTTTGCTGATATCCTCTTTCAGGAAATCACGACCCTCTTTTATGATCTTGGCCATTTCTTTTTCTATAACCGCGAGGTCCTCCGGCTTAAAAGGCTCTTCGCGGTCAAAATCATAATAAAAACCGTCTTCTATTGCCGGGCCTATCGCGAGTTTTACGTCCGGGAAAAGCCTTTTCACGGCATCCGCCATCACATGTGAACAACTATGCCTTAACGCGTCTAAATTTTCCGTCATAATATCTCCTAATGCGACAAAAGTGACACTGTCAGTTTTGTCGCATTACAAACCTGCTTAGCCTTCGGCCCCTCGTCCGCCAAAGTTCTGTGGCGGACTCGGGACGATTTTTACCTTCGGCAAAAATCGGTGGGCCTAACAGGACTCGAACCTGTGACCTCTTCCATGTCAAGGAAGCACTCTAACCAACTGAGCTATAAGCCCTTAAATATTTTTTCCGCCCCTCGCGGCAAAATGTAAAACTATGGCCGCTCGGGACGATTTTTGTCGAAGGCAAAAATCGGTGGGCGAGGAGGGAGTCGAACCCTCACGACCTTGCGGCCAATGGATTTTAAGTCCATCGTGTATGCCATTCCACCACTCGCCCGGAGGCGACGACCGGAATCGAACCGGTGAATAAGGGCTTTGCAGACCCCTGCCTTCCCCCTTGGCTACGTCGCCGGAAGACAAAAAACGTGTAGCTGATGGGGAAAACCCGGCTACACGTTGTCAAAAATATCTTTTCATTAAATCGGCGGCGCCCATTTACCCTTGGAAGAAGAATGCCATTTTACATGGCCGCCTACGAACAATTCATTACCGCCCTGGGCTTTATGGTTCTCGGCCTTATCGCACGCTATCACCGTGTCCGAATCAGCTGATTCAGTAAGCCCTGCTTTATACAAATAATCACCGCTATCCGCATTTTCCGGGATATCCGAAGCCGATGACGGGCATTTGAATATCTCAAGAGAGTCAAGATAACCTCCGTCAACGAGCTCCTGGAGGTTTTTCGGGAATCTTTCCATGTTGTCCGTGGCGTATAAATGCAAGGCTATGCTTATCTGCTTCAAATTATTCAGACAGCTTGTGCGCCTTGCCCTTTCCCTTGCCTGGCCTATGGCGGGCAGGAGCATTCCTGCCAATATACCTATAATAGCTATGACAACCAGCAGTTCTATAAGGGTAAAACCGCGTTTTCGCAAGCTAACCTCCCTCTTAGTTATTATTCCTTAAATACCACAATTTCTCTACTTTGTCAAGCAAAACATGGGCGATAAAAGCCTTGCTTTTCTTTCTTATTTTTAAAATTTCTTTATTTCTGCCTATTATATTTACGTCTAACTTATTGTTTCCAAATGGGTTATGCTGTTTTGTAACGCTGTTTGCCACTATAAAGTCCAGGTTTTTATTTTTCAGCTTATGATATGAATTATTTACCATGTTTTCTGTTTCTAAACTAAATCCTATGAATAAGTTACGTTTCTTTAAGCCTGTTAGTTCGCGCAATATGTCTTTATTTGGCAAGAGAACCATGGATAGTTTATTGTTCCTTTTTATTTTTTTAGCGGAAATTTTTCTCGGCCTGAAATCGCTGACCGCGGCTGACATTATAAGGCAATCCGAGCTTTTGATTTCTTTCTTAAGGGCAGCGAGTAATTCTTCGGCAGTTTCTATCTGGATGAACTTTTGCGCCTTCGGCGGGGCAATTTTTACAGGGCCTGATATAAGAGTGACCCGATGGCCTCTGGCTAAAGCCTCTTCCGCTATTTTATAGCCCATGACCCCTGTGGACCTGTTCGAGATAAACCTTACAGGATCTATCGGTTCTATTGTTGGGCCCGCGGTAACTATTATTCTGATAAACTTCTCCTCGTTAAAATACATACGGCGAAGGATAGTCGCCGTTTTTATTCCTGCAGTCTTCCAGCCTCTGGCGCTGGTCATCCAGGGTCTTCATTAAAATATGCGGGGTATCGAATACCTTGGAATGATAGATCTTTTTGATCCTGTCTATCTTGGCTATGCATTCTGGGATGCGCAATTTAAACTGTTCGTTGTATTCCTCTATTGAATAATCTTTGTTCAGCACGTCCTTGAAAAGTATTTTTAGGTCGTCATATTTAGGTATATAACCGACCGGCGTTTTTATCGCTCCTGCTTCCCCGTGAACCCGCGATTCCATCCATTTCAGCCATACGTGTTTATCTTTGACGCCGTTGAGATACTTACCGTTTTTTCCTCGCAGGAAATAATTGACGTGGAATATCAAAGGCGGATCCTTGACGCCCTGTGTTATATCCAGGTTGTTCTGTATATATCTCCCTATCGGGATGGAGAGAAAATCCAGGTTCGCCATAAGGTTGAATTTTCTTACGCCTTCCTCGCCGAGCGTAGCGGCCGTTGTCTCCGACTCTATCATCGCCGCCTGGGCAAGTATGCCGTGCGTCCAATCAAACGACTGTACTACCGGCGAACTCGTATCCGAGTCTCTGCCCCCGTAAATAATTCCGCCCACCTCCACGCCTTTGGGGTTTTCAAGATTCTCGTCGCAATTCTTAAGGTCCCTCAATCTTATCGTGTACCTGGCATTTTTATGGGCGTAGATAACCTCGTTCCCGTCCGGCCCGATTTTGCCGGACACCCACTTCCCTGAGAAGTTAACGCCTTTCGCGGGCGCGGGCCTTGAGTCTCCCAGCCATCTTGGGTTATTGGTATCGTCTACGAGCACGTTGGAAAAAATAACCTCTCCCGGCGTGGTAAGCGCCTCGAATATAGCGGGGTCGCTTTTTTCGCTTACATCCTGTATGATGCCGAAAATCCCTCTTTCAACATTGACCGCCCTGACCTTGCCGTCGATATTCCTTAAATAAGCGAGGTCGTCCCCTATAATCTTCTCGCCTTCCAGCATCGCGGTGGCGGTCTTGCCGCAGGCGGACGGAAAAGAACCTGTGAAATATGTGACCCGCCTTTTTTTACGGCCATAAACACCCATTATGAACATGTGCTCGGTAAGCCATCCTTCCTCGGACGCGCGCTTGATAGCCAGCCTCATCGCCAATTTTTTAAGTCCCACTGTATTGCCGGCGTATTGCGTATTGAAACTGTACACTATCTCGTCCTGGAGATCTATATAAACATGCCGCTGTTCGAAATTTTTGCTCACACCGTTCTCGAGTTCTCCCGCGGAATGCACAAAACGGAAAAAATCACCCGGGTCTTTGAGGCTGCGGAATTGTTCATAGCCGCTCCTCGCGAGTATGTCTTCCGAATGGGCGACATAGCTTGAGTCGGTTATCTGGACGGCGGAGATGGAGAATTCCGAATTGACCGGGCCCAGGCAGAAGAAACAAATGTACATCTCCTTGCCCTTCATGGCGTCTTTGAATAAACCGTGTATTTCCTCGATGCCTTTTTCCCTGTCAACCGACATTATGTCGGAGCCGAGTACTTCATCCGGCCGCAGTAAATATCTTGTACTGCCCTTGTCCCTGCCCTGGTCAAAATAACCGTCGAAGTGCACGGTATGGCCTTTTGTGGCAAGCGCCTTTTCTTCCGCGTTCTCGAGCGTCTTCCCGCGTATATAGTCGGCGTCTTCCCTGGAATCCGTACGCACGAATATTGAATCGGGATTGAACAGCTCCGCGTATTTCGCGGCGAATTTCATAAGCTTTTCATTCGCGAGTTTCTCGAGTTTTTTATAATTTTCCTGGCCGCATTTTTCTTTGAGCAGGTTGTTTTTCATTTAAGTCCTTCTATCCTATGAGCTGTTTGATCTCTTTTATGATAATCCCTGTATCCTGTATATGGCCCATGCCTTTTATGCCGCACGCGAGGCAGCCCTCTATGGGGCCGGTAAAATGATAACCGGCTTGTTTCAGCTTCTTTATATTGGCCTGGACTATCTTATTGCGATACATCCCTGTGTTCATTGCCGGCGCCAATAGTACAGGCGCCTCAGTGGCGCAGACAGCGCAGGTCAGCATATCATCACATATGCCGTTCGCGATCTTCCCTATAATGTTCGCGGTGGCGGGTATGATAGCGAAACAATCCGCTTTCCGCGCAAGCGATATGTGGGCGGGGTCCCATTCGTCCGGGGCGTTGAACATGTCGTGTGTTATGACCTTGTTGCCTGATACCGACTGGAACAGGACAGGTTTTATGAATCCTTCCGTTTCTTTTGTAAGCACGACTGTCACGCCGGCGCCGAGTTTGCGCAGGCCGTTTATGACGTCGAGCGCCTTATAACAAGCGACACTCGCAGTGACACCTATTACTACATTTTTAGCTTTCATATTGAGGAAATACGAAACCCGTGCTTCGGGTTTTTATAGTTATTTTTCTTCTTTTATCTTATATTTTATTTTACCCGCGGCTATCTCTTCCAGGGCGATGGTGGAAAATTTGGAGGAAGCTGTCTGTATCAGCTTATTCGCTCCGTTGTTCAATTCTACCGCCCTTCTCGCGGCAAGTATCGTAATTTTATAAATACTGTCCGAACCTTTGAATATCTTCTCTACCGGCATATAAGCCATATCGATCCTTCCTCCTTAATCACATCCCTCGTTTAACCCTGCATCTCTCGGCGATAATGATAGCCCTGAGATTATCCAACGCGCATTCCAGCCTGTTGTTCACTACCACATAATCGTATGTCCGGCTGCAGGCTATTTCTTTTTTGGAAATATTCAATCTCTCCCGTATCGCCTCTTTGGTGTCGGTCGAGCGGTTGATAAGCCTTTCCTTGAGCATAGCGATGGACGGAGGCAGTATAAATATATAAACAGCGTCGAGCTTAAGCCGTTTTATCTTCATAGCGCCCTGCACATCTATGCTCAGGAGGACATCGCTGCCTCTTTTCAGCATATGGGTTATGTGCTTTTTGGGCGTGGCGTAATATTCCCCGAAAACCTTTGCCCATTCTAAGAACTCGCTCCTCTTCAACCGCTTCATGAATTCCGGTTTTTCGATAAAGATATAATCCATGCCGTCTTTTTCGCCGGGCCTTGGCGGACGAGTGGTCATGGAGATAGACCGGTATAAACTGTCCACGGACTCCACCAGCCTCGTGCAGAGCGTTGTCTTGCCTGAACCTGACGGGGCCGATATTATGAATAATATGCCTTTTTTCTTTTTCATTCCACGTTCTGCGCCTGTTCGCGCATTTTTTCCAATTCGCTTTTTACGTCTATCACTACCCTGGCTATTTTTATATCGTTTGCCTTGGCGCCAAGCGTGTTGATCTCCCTGTTTAATTCCTGCAGGATGAAATCCAGCTTCCTGCCGGTCTCTCCCCCTGAATCAAGGATTTTCCTGAAACCCGCCAAATGGCTTCTCAGCCGGGTGATCTCCTCTGATATATCGCATTGCTTGGCGAACAACGCCAGTTCCGTTTCCAGCCTTGCGGTATCTACGGTGTTATTTTTTATTATATCCTTTATCCTCGAATCCAGCCTGCGTTTGTAATCTGCCACCACCAAGGGCGCCTGTTTCGATACCTCGTCGATATGACCCGATATCTTTGATATCCTGGAAGAAAAATCTTTGTAAAGGGCCTTGCCCTCGCGCTCCCTCATCTTATCGCAGTCGGACGCCGCCTTAATTACAGCTTCTTTTACCACGGCCCATACAGCTTCAATATCAACGTCTTTTTCTTCGCGGACAATGACATCCGCGAAAGAAAGTATGTGGGACAGCTTGATATCTTCTTTTAGAGCAAGGCGTTTTTTGATCCCGGACAATATCCTGTGATACCTGTCTATCGCCTCTTTGTCGAATGTTACGGCCTCTGAATCTTTTTTCTCCGAGCGCTGCGAAAGGAAAAGATTCACCTTTCCTCTTTTTATATTTTTATTCAGGAGTTCTTTTATCCTGTCTTCCAACAGCATGAGGCTCGCGGGTATCTTTGAAGAGAGATCGAAATACCTGTGATTTACGGTGCGTATCTCGACGGTAAATACGCCGGCCTTGCTCTTTGCCTCTCCTTTTCCAAAACCTGTCATGCTTTTGATCATAATATTTTTACGCCCAAATCCGCTTCTTCTCCGCCTTGACCTCTGCGACCCTGGTCGGATACAGATCGACTATTATATCATCCGGCTGGAACCAGAGTTTTATCTCCCTTTCAGCCTCTGCCGCGTTGGATGATGTATGGAGGACATTTTCATAAAGCCCTTTGGTGGTAATTCTCCCGTAAGATCCCCTGATCGTCGTCGGGTCCGCCTCTTCCGGGTTTGTCGCGCCCGCGAGCTGTCTTACCTTGGTGATAGCGTCCTCGCCCCAATAAACCATTGCCATGACCTTGCGCCTGTCATGCAGTTCTCCCTGTATATACTGTACCAACTCCCCGAAAAACGGCTTGTCTTTCATATGCTTGTAATGTTCTGCCGCGAGTTCCCTGGAAACCCTGACCATTTTAGCCGCCACGATTTCAAGCTTCGTCTCAGAAAGCCTTGTAAGAATATTACCGGTAAGTGATTTTTTAAGTCCGTCTGGTTTAATCAAAATTAATGTCTGCTGATCCATGTAATCCTTCCTTCCTCTAAATTTAATATTTAACTCTTTGATTTTAAAAGAGTTATGACCCTTTGCATATCCGTATCAGAGTAAAATTCTATCTCTATCCTGCCGCCTCTTTTGGATTTTAGTATCTTTATTTTTGTTCCAAATATTTCTCTTAACTCCTGTTCTAATGAATTAAGATTTGGATCTTTGTCCGGTGCTTTGGATTTTTCCTTTCCAAGAGACATCTTTTTTGCATAACTCTCTGTGTCTCTTACAGATAGGTCATCTTTCATAATTTTGGTGCATAGCCTCATCTGCGCTGTTTCGCTGTTTAAACAAAGCATTGCCCTGGCATGGCCCATGGAGATTGTTCCACGTGAAACATATTCCTGTACCTTGATAGGCAGGTTTAATAATCTTAAAATATTAGCTACTGTTGCCCTGTCTTTTCCAATAGTATCAGCTACTTTCTCCTGGGTCATTTTAAATTCTTCCTGGAGGCGCTTATATGCCTTTGCCTGATCAATTGGATTCAGGTTTTCTCTTTGGATGTTTTCTATTATAGAAAGTTCCAGGGAATCCAGATCACTCGCTTCCTTAATAATAGCCGGGATTTCTTTATAGCCGAGTTTTTTCGCTGCCCTGAATCTGCGTTCTCCCGCTATCAGCTCATACTCATTGTCTTTTAAGCGCACAAGAACAGGTTGAATAAAGCCTTTCTCTTTGATAGAAACTGCCAGATCGTCCAGCGCTTCCTGGTTAAAATCCTCTCTTGGCTGGTATTTATTCGCTTTTATTTTATCTATAGGGATGTTTCTCACGCCTTGCTGTATGTTTGACTCCAGCACTTGCATGTTGTCCGTTGTTTGTTTTTCAGGTATCAGCGCTGCTAAGCCTCTACCGAGAACTCTTTTTTCCATGCTTCCTCACCCTTTTAATGAGCACTTGACTTATGGAACGAGTAAAACGAGTGAACATAAGTCAATGTGCGAATTAATCCCGAGCAACCCTATGTTCTCATAAAGTTGCGAGGGACCTATTTTAAGTTAACATCCCTCGCCGCATAGTATATAGCATGCCGGCGGCTCGGGATAAGTTCGGACACATAAGTTATGTCGCTTCTTGCATATTAATGGCTCCATAACTTATGTCCTCACTTACCGGCTCTCCAAGTATCTCATTGGCTAAAGAAAGATACGTCCTGGCCCCTATAGAATGTTTGTCATAAAGATGTATAGGTTTCCCAAAACCAGGGGCTTCGCTTAATTTTATACTGCGCGGTATGATAGTCTTGAATACCTGGTCTTTAAAAAATCTTTTTGCTTCCTCTATTACTTCGGATGTAAGGTTTGTCCTGTAATCCGCCATTGTTAACAAAACACCCTGTATCTCCAGGTCCTTATTAAGGTTTTCGCGTACTAGATTTACAGTATTCAATAATTGGCTCAACCCTTCCAAGGCGTAATATTCACATTGTATAGGAATCAATACGGAATTGGCAGCTGCTAAGCTATTTATCGTCAATATACCAAGGGATGGCGGAGAGTCTATGAGTATGAAATCGAATTCATCTGCGATATCTTTGAGCGCTTGTTTTAATTTATATTCCCTGTTCATGAAACTCACTAATTCTATTTCAGCTCCTGTAAGATGGATTGTAGACGGTATGAGTTTCAATTGCGGCATGTTTATCTCATGCATAGCCTCGCTTGGCTTCAAATTATTTATTAATATGTCATATATGCTTTTCTGTATTTTTGATTTATCCAGGCCTAAACCGCTTGTAGCATTTGCCTGGGGGTCAAGATCTATTATTAAGACCTTTTTACCTTTATAGGCAAGATAGTATCCAAGATTGACTACTGTTGTTGTCTTTCCAACTCCACCTTTTTGATTGCAAACAGATATTATTCTGGACATATCAAAAATGTTCCACGTGGAACATTAACCGTATCATAACCGTATCATTCTTGTTTTTTTGTTACTCTCACTTTGGCTTGTTTGGTACCTTGCATACTAAATAAGCCTTTATTCTCTTCTCTCAATACTGATACCTCTACTTCTGATTTCTTGGCATTCAGGCTTGCAAGAGCTATTTTTATAGCTTCCTGGGCGGTTTTAGCTTCTACCTCTACCGTATCTTTATTTATTATCTCAATATTGTGATTTTCCATGCGCTTACGCTGCTTTCCGGAACATAAAAAACTGCAGAGAGCTTGTAACCAATGTACTTGTAAGCCAATATAGCACCAGTCCCGACGGTAAAGAATAAAATATAAACCCGAACATCACAGGCATGATATTCGCGATAAGTTTCTGCTGTTCAGACTGGCTCGCGCCTGTAGTGGACTGTGATATCTTCTGCTGTAATATCATAGCACCTATCATTAAAATTGGCAATAAGTTTATGGCATTGCCCAGGAAAGGTATATTAAACCCTAAATGGAAGAACGCGTCGGGCATGGAAAGATCTTTTATCCATAAGAAAGGCGCGTTTTTAAGTTCTACCGAACGGGACAGTGTGTTATACAGGGCTATGAAGACCGGCATCTGTAATACCATGGGCAGGCATCCACTCATGGGATTGACATTATACCGTCGATAAAGCTCCATTATTTCCTTGTTCATTTTGGTCGGGTTGTTTTTATTTTCCTGCCTGATCTTTTCCATATGGGGCCCGAGTTCCTGGAGCTTCTGCATCGATTTCAAGCTTTTGAAGGTCAGGGGGTATAAAAATAAATTTATACAAAGGGTCAGTAAAAGTATGGACACGCCGTAGTTATGGAAAAAAGAATAAAAGAATTGCAGTATGCCGAGCAATATCAGGCTTATGCTGGTCAGGAAACCGAAATTTAGCGCTTTTGTAAAACCAGGATCTATTTTTTCGAGCTCCTTGATTTCCATGGGCCCGATATAAAAATTTATTTTATACGCCTTTGTTTCCCCGGAAGTTATTTTATCGCCTTCTATTATAAACCCCAACGCGGCATCTCCCGCTATATTTTTTGTGAAGACGCCCGCGGCATTAAATCCAGGCTTTGCTATTATAACGTAATATTTATTTTTAAACGCGACCCAATCTATATCATTTTTATATAACCTGTTATAATTCAACAAGTTATTGCCGTTCAATTTTTTCACGCTTCCGTCTTTATAATGTATATCGAATTCTATATACCTTGTTTCCATCATCTCTTTTTTAGAGATATTGGAACCTGTGGTAACATCAAAAGACAGCTCCTGGTCCTGGCCGGTCTTGTTCGTAATTTTCAAGACTGTTTCCATACCATACTTATCCCGCAGGAAAGAAATGTTTTTTTCCAGCCTTAATTCACTATTTTCCAGGGAAATAATTTTCGTATCATCTTGCAATTGAAATGGTTGGGAAGATGTTTCCGATAATATTCCCTTGCCGTCGATCGACAATATGCCTGCCGAACGTATGGCGCCTTCGACAAGTATCGCGTCGCTTTTTCTCTTGGTGTCCTTTATCAATATCTTGCTTATCGATCCCCCTATATTAGTTATATCTAAAGCATACTTATCATTAGAAATGGTTTCTGTCAAAGCGTCTTGCGGTAACGCGCCGGCGGATTCCGGAGCCTTTGCTTTCATGTTGATATTTTTCTCTGTAACTTCTTGTTTTTCAATAAGTTGAGAGATTTGTGGTTTTTGCGCTGGAGCGACAAGTGAAGGGCTTATTTTGGCGAGTATTACAGGATAAACTAATATTACCGCGATTGATAAAATAACTGCTATTAAAACTTTTTTTTCCATTTGATTATCTCAGCCTCTCTATTTTTATTTATATGGATCGTAACCACCCTTGGAAAACGGATTACAACGCATAATCCGCCCAAATCCTATTAACAAGCCCAAAAAAACCCCTTTGTCTTCTATTGCCAGACGTGTGTACTCGGAGCATGACGGGTAAAACCTGCATTGACACAACATAAATGGAGATATATAGTTGTGATAAAATATTATGCTATTTTTTAATATATTTCTTAAAAACATTGGCGATTTCTTTTTCTATATCTGTGGATAAAATATTTTTGGTAATCCTTGTGCCTACTATTACAATATCGTGGCCAACCGGGATGATTTGCTTTGTTTTCCTATAAGCTTCTTTCAGGAGTCTTCTGACCCTGTTCCTTAATACGGATTTCTTTTGGTGCAGGGTTTTTTTGCAGATAAATGCCGCTCTGTTGTAGCCGGTATCCGGTCTTTTAAGGATATATACATTGATCAGCCCGGCCCTGAAATAAACGCCCTCGTCGAGAACAGCCTTGATCGCCTTGTTTTTTTTCAGGCGCTCTTTTATCGAAAAAGAGTTCGAAGCCATTACACCGTAAGCTTGTGTTTGCCCTTTTGCCGTCTGCGTTTCAGGACTTTTCTGCCTGTGGCGCTCGACATCCTGGCCCTGAATCCGTGCTTGCGCTTTCCTTTTCTAAGGCTTTTCCGGGTAAGATTTTTCTTCATTTCGCCCTCGCTTTTGTAAGTGTTTCATTATAACATAAAGAGTATCTCCGTCAAGGACAAAATATTTATCTTGAAAAATGGAAAACGGGCTGTTATAATGTGGAAAAATTGTGGACAAATAAACTTGCGGATAGAAACTTATTTTTATGCCTTTTGACCTGACAAATCTCTGGAACAAGATCCTGGAATACACCAAGCAAGAAGTAGGGGAGCAGGCCTTTGAAAACTGGTTTACCCAGACAAGCCTGGTTTCCGCGACAGAGGACAGCATTGTTATCTCTGTGCCTTCGAATTTTTTCAAAGACTGGATATACGACCATTACAGGGACATACTCAATATCGCCATATTGAAAACCCTGGGGAAGGTCGTGCCCGTAAAGTTCGAGATAAAGGAACAGGGTTTCCAAAAAGCATCCGGCCCCGAAACCCGGCAGCAGGCCGCGCCGTCGGAAAAACCGATCCACAAAAAACCTTTTTACCTGAATCCGAAATACACTTTCGAAGGTTTTGTAGTCGGCTCATCCAACAGGTTCGCGCACGCCGCGACGCTCGCTATCGCGGAGGCGCCCGCAAAGGCTTATAACCCGCTATTTATATACGGCGGGGTAGGGTTGGGCAAAACGCATCTTATGCAGGCGGCATGCCACTATATATCGGAGATGCATAAAAACCTGAAATTGTTTTACACCACCAGCGAAAGTTTCACCAACGAACTCATAAGCGGGATACAGAACAGGACCACCCAGAAATTCAGGGAAAAATACAGGAACGTGGACGTGCTGTTGATCGACGACATACATTTTATAGCGGGCAAGGAATCCACCCAGGAGGAGTTTTTCCATACCTTCAACGCCCTTTACGACGCGCATAAACAGATAGTCCTGTCCAGCGATCGCGCCCCGAAGACCATCCCCGGGCTTGAAGAACGGCTTGTCTCCAGATTCGAGTGGGGGCTTGTCACGGACGTCCAACCGCCGGACCTGGAGACCCGCATAGCCATACTCAAGAAAAAAGCTGAACGCAACGCCGCGAAATTGTCCGACGATATCCTGTATTTCATCGCGGAAAACATAAAGACTAACATAAGGGAACTGGAAGGCGCTCTTATAAAACTGATCGCGTATTCCGCGCTCGAAAATAAAAAAATAGACCTGGCGCTCGCTAAAGAGATACTCAAAGACGCTGCCGCGGAAAATTCCAAAAAAATAACAATAGAAGTGATACAGAAAAAAGTGGCCGACTACTTCGATATAAAAACTTCCGACATGAAAACAAAGAAAAGGACCAGGCAGGTGGCTTACCCAAGGCACATAGCCATGTACCTGGTAAGGGAAATGATGGGTGTGACCTTGCCGGAGATAGGGGAGCATTTCGGCGGGAGAGACCATTCCACAGTAATACACGCGTGCGATAAAGTGGACTCTGATATAAAAAAGAACCAGAATGTGAAAAACCTGATCCAGAAGCTGATGCTTGACATAAAAAGCTGATAGTGTGGATTATTTTTATTTTTTTGTGGATTATTTTTATTTCATAACTATAATATTAAATCTGAGTTTCAATCTTTTCCACTTATCCACATGTATTACTATCTAATTCTACTATTTTTTAGATTGAATTAGATAATAGAAAACACGGAGATGAGATGAAAATAAAAATATTAAAACAAAACTTTTTGAAAAACATACAGCACGTCCAGAACATAATATCCTCTAAAAGCAGCCTTCCTATACTCTCGAACATCCTAATAGAGGCGGAAAAAAATAAAGTGGTATTAACAAGCACCGACCTTGATATAGGCATTTCTTCGTTATTTGAGACAGAAGTGGAGGAAGACGGCGCCATAACCATACCGGCGAAAAGATTTAACGATATAATAAAAGAATTACCCGACGAGGATGTTTCTATCAGCACCATGAAAAACAATTCAATGGTCATAAAATGCAGTAAATGTTTTTTCAAGATAATAGGGCTGCCGAAAGAAGAATTCCCAAAATTGCCGGAATTCAAGGATGAACCGGACGCCATAATAAAACAAAACGTCCTGAAGAATATGATCAGCATGACGCATTTCTCAATGTCCCACGACGAAGCGAGGTATATCCTTAACGGCGCGCTGTTTTTATTCAAAGGCAAAAAACTTATAATTGTGACCACGGATGGCAAAAGGTTAAGCCTTGTCAAAAAAGATATGGAAAAAGATTGTCCGGCAAAAGCAATCGTTGTCCCGGCCAAGACCATATATGAATTGAACAGGATCCTGGGGGACGAAGGCGATGTGAAGATCGTGTTCAGCGAAAACCAGGTAAAATTCGATTTAAAGAACATAACAGTGATATCCAGGCTGATAGAGGGGGATTTCCCTAATTATGAACAGGTGGTACCCAAAGAAGCGCAGGAAAAAATTATGGTACAGAGAAGCCTGCTTTTGGATGGCATTAGAAGGGCGGCGCTTATTACCACCCAGGATTCCCAGTCGGTAAAATTCGAGATACTTAAGAATAAAATAGTGGTTTCCAAGTCGAGCCCCAATATCGGCGAGGTCAGGGAAGAGATAGACGCCCTTTACAAAGGCCATGAAATAACAGTGGGGTTTAATCCGGGTTATATAATGGATGTATTGAAGGTGATCCCGCAGGATGAGATCGCGCTCGAAGTGTTCGGGCCGGACAAGCCCGCGGTAATAAGGATAGAAGACTGGTTCCTTTATCTGGCGCTGCCGATGCAGCTTGTGTAAATGAGGAAAAAGGGCAAAAAACCCGAGGACATAGGGGAGATATTAGGGCAGGTAATAAAAAAATTAGATACAAAGACCCACGGCGCCAGGGAAGAGGTCGTAAGGGCATGGCAGGCGGCGATCGAACCGGAAGCGGCATCCCACACAAAACCGGTCGCGTTCAAAAAAAATATCCTTACGATAGAGGTTGACAGTTCAGCATGGCTTTATGTCTTGAGCCTTAAGAAAAAAAATATACTGGCAGCGATGAAAAAAAGAGCAGGAGACGCGAAGATAGAAGATGTAAGATTCAGGATAGGGGAAATTTCATAATGGCAAAACAAGAAAAATATGATGCAACAACTATACAGGTGCTCGAAGGGGTAGACGCGGTCAGGAAGCGGCCCGCTATGTATATAGGCGACATTTCTACCCGGGGTATGCACCACCTTGTATATGAGGTAGTGGACAATTCCATAGACGAAGCCATGGCGGGATATTGTAAGAGTATTGTTGTGACCGTCCACGTAGATAATAGCGTTACGGTCGCGGATGACGGCCGCGGTATCCCTGTGGATATCCATAAGGGCGAGAAAAAACCCGCGGTAGAGGTGGTGCTTACTACCCTGCACGCGGGCGGAAAATTCGACCACCGTTCTTATAAAGTGTCCGGGGGCTTGCATGGAGTAGGTGTGAGCGTCGTAAACGCGCTGAGCGAATGGCTCGAGGTCGAGGTAAAAAGAGACGGCAAAGTATATCACCAGGAATACGAAAAAGGCAAGACAGCTTCGAAGCTTACGGTAATAGGCAAGGCAAAAGCGACCGGCACCACAGTCACATTCAAAGCGGACAAAGAGATCTTCAATTGCCCCATAGAATATGCTTATGAAACGCTCTGCAACCGCCTGAGGGAACTCGCGTTCCTAAATAAAGGCCTGAAGATAAAAATAATAGACGAGCGCTCGGACAAAGAAAACGAATTCCAATTTGCCGGGGGCGTGGTATCTTTTGTAGAATACCTTAATAAGAACAAAGAAGTCCTGCATAAGCACGTTATATATTTCGAAGCCTCAAAGGACGACGTGAGCTGCGAAATAGCGATGCAGTATAACGACGGCTATAGCGAAAATATATTTTCTTTTGTTAATAATATCAATACCATAGAGGGGGGCACTCACCTTAGCGGGTTCAAGTCGGCCCTGACAAGGGTCGTCAATCAATATTGCAAGAATAAGAACATGCTGAAAGAGTCCGATGTGGCGATCTCGGGCGAAGACATAAGAGAAGGGCTCACGGTTGTTATAAGCGTTAAGGTCCCGAATCCGCAGTTCGAGGGCCAGACAAAGACAAAGCTCGGGAATAGCGAAGTGGAAGGCATAGTCTCTTCCATCGTGAACGACTCTTTAAGCGCATATTTCGAAGAAAACCCGTCCATCGCCAACAAGGCGATAGACAAGGCCATACTCGCGGCAAGGGCAAGAGAGGCCGCCAGAAAAGCAAGAGAGCTTACAAGAAGAAAAGGCGCGCTGGATTCCATGGCATTGCCGGGCAAGCTTTCCGATTGTTCCGAGAGCGACCCCGCCATCTGCGAGATATATATAGTCGAAGGAGATTCAGCAGGCGGTTCTTCCAGGCAGGGTAGGGACCGCAGGTTCCAGGCGATATTGCCTATAAAAGGCAAAATCCTGAATGTCGAAAAAGCGCGGCTTGACAAAGTTTTGAGCAATGAGGAAATACGAACCATCATAAGCGCGCTCGGCGCCGGCATAGGCGAAGAGTTTGATATATTAAAGCTAAGATACCACAAGATCATACTCATGGCTGATGCCGATGTGGATGGTTCGCATATCAGGACATTGCTTTTGACGCTATTCTTCAGGCACATGCAGCCATTGTTGGAGAAAGGGCATATATACATTGCCCAGCCGCCTCTTTACAAGGTTAAAAGAGGCAAGCGCGAAGAATATATCGAAACAGAAAAAAAGATGAACGAGTTTTTATTCGAATTGGGCACCGAAGGATTGACGCTTACGCGCGCCAAAGACAAAAAGAGTTTTAGCGCCAACCCATTAAAAGAGCTCCTGCAGTTAGTGTTGGAATATGACAGGCTATCCACGTCAATAGTGAAACGTGGAGCAGATTTATCAAAATATATATGTTTTAGACATCAAAAGACCAAAAAATTACCACTTTTTATGGTCAAAGTGGAGGAAGAAACCCAATTTTTATATGATGATGATGAGTTGGCAAAGGCTATTGCCAAAAGAGAAAAGGAACTTGGCAAAGATGTTGAGGTGGACGAAAAAGCGCTGAATGTCGTGGAGTTTTATGGCGCGAGGGATATGGAAAAATTAATAGATAAAATAGAAAAACTGGGTTTCGATGTTTTGGAAGAATGTTCTGTGGCAGCCGATAAAAAAGAAAAAGAAAAGGACAAGAAAAAACCATACAAGATAACATCGGAAGAACACGATACAAGAGAACTCAGTACCTTGAAAGAATGCCTTGATTATGTAAGGGAGATAGCCAAAAAAGGCCTTAGTATACAAAGATACAAAGGCCTTGGGGAAATGAATCCCGAACAGCTCTGGGAAACAACCATGAACCCCGAGACCCGGACGCTCTTAAAAGTCACCATGGAAGACGCGGTAGAGGCAAACGATATGTTCACGGTCCTCATGGGGGATGCCGTGGAGCCGAGAAGAGCTTTTATAGAAAAACACGCGTTGGAAGTCAGGAACCTGGATATTTAATATGTACGCTCAAAACGAAAAATTAGTCCCTGTTTATATCGAAGATGAAATGAAGGCGTCGTACATAAGTTACGCCATGAGCGTAATAGTGGGCAGGGCCCTGCCCGATGTACGCGACGGCTTAAAGCCGGTTCATCGAAGGATCCTTTACGCGATGAGAGAGCTTGGGCTGGAGCATTCGAAGCCGTATAAGAAATGCGCCAGGATCGTCGGTGAGGTGCTGGGCAAATATCACCCGCACGGGGATACCGCGGTATATGACTCACTTGTCAGGATGGTCCAGGATTTTTCCCTGAGATATCCCCTGATAGACGGCCAGGGCAACTTCGGGTCGGTTGACGGGGATATGGCGGCGGCCATGCGTTATACCGAGGCGCGCATGGCGGCGATCGCCGACGAGATGCTTACCGATATAGACAAAGACACGGTAAAATTCGCCCCTAATTTTGACGAGACTTTGGAAGAACCCACGGTACTGCCTGCCAGGCTTCCCAATCTATTGGTAAATGGTTCGAGCGGCATCGCGGTAGGCATGGCAACCAATATACCGCCTCATAACCTGGGCGAGATAGTGGACGCCATCGTGGAATTGATAACCAACCCGGACGCCGAAGTAAAAGACCTGATGAAGATCGTCAAGGGGCCTGATTTCCCCACAGGCGGGATCATCTGCGGCAGGGAAGGCATCAAGAACGCGTATGAAACAGGCAGGGGACTTTTGAAGATCCACGCCCGCGCGAGCATCGAGAAACAGAAACAGGGCAAGGAAGCGGTAATCATCACCGAGATACCTTACCAGGTCAATAAATCGAAACTCATAGAAAATATCGCCGGCCTTGTCCAGGATAAAAAGATAGAGGGCATTTCCGATATAAGGGACGAATCCGACAGGGAGGGCATGAGGATCGTCATAGAAATAAAACGCGACCAGAACGCGGAGATAATCCTAAACCAGTTGTATAAACATACGCAGATGGAAGAAAGCTTCGGCATCATCATGCTCGCCCTGGTCGATAACAAGCCGAAGGTCTTGAACCTCAAGGAAATGTTAGAGGCCTATATAAAACACAGGAAAGAGATCGTACGGCGCAGGACGCAATTCGACCTCAATAAAGCGGAAAGAAGGGCGCACATATTAGAAGGCCTCAAAATAGCCATCGAGCACCTGAACCAGATCATAAAAACCATCAGGGAATCAAAAGACCCTAAGGCGGCGCAGGCCGCCTTGATGAAAAATTTTGAGCTGAGCGAGCTCCAGGCGCAGGCCATACTAGAGATGCAGCTGCAGCGCCTGACAGCGCTCGAAAGAGACAAGGTCGAGAATGAATACCTGGAACTCATAAAGAAGATAGAGATATATAAGGCGATACTGAAGAGCGAAAAAAGGATCCTCGAGATAATCAAAGACGAGGCATTGGAATTAAAGAAGAAATATGGGGACGAGCGAAGGACCGAGATAGTGGGCAAGATCGAGGATATCGAGATAGAAGACCTGATAAAGGAAGAAGACATGGTCATTACGATAAGCCATGCCGGATATATCAAAAGACTGCCGATAGGGTCTTACAGGAAACAGAAAAGAGGCGGGGTCGGCGTTACAGGCATTGATATGAAAGATGAGGACTTTGTGGAGCATTTATTCATCGCTTCCACCCATGAATATATTTTATTTTTTACCAATAAAGGAAGGGTGCATTGGCTCAAGGTCTATGAAATCCCGCAGGCAGGCAGGGCAGCCAGGGGCAAGGCAGTCATAAACCTTATACAGATGGAACCCGGGGAGACCCTGTCCTCTTATGTCCGGGTAAAGGAATTTAAAGAGGGCAAGTTCCTCGTCATGGCGACTAAAAACGGGCTGATAAAGAAAACAGACCTTATGGCGTATTCGAACCCGAGAAAAGGCGGCATAATAGGCATCACCGTTGAAAAAGACGACGAGCTTATAAAAGTAAAATGGACTGAAGGCAACCAGGATATTTTCATAGCCACCGAGCAGGGCAAGGCAATACGCTTTCCGGAAAAACAGGTAAGGGACATGGGCAGGGCAGCGATGGGAGTGCGGGGCATAAGGCTCGGCAAAAAAGACAGGGTGATCGCGATGGAAATCGTGGTGCCCACCGCCACTATCCTTACAGTAACTTCCCAGGGTTTCGCAAAACGTACGCCAGCCGATGAATACAGGAAACAATCCAGGGGCGGCAAAGGCATAAAGAACGTGAACGTAACAAATAAAAACGGAGAGGCAGTAGGCCTTAAAATGGTCAACGAAGACGACGAATTAATGGTTATAACGCAGAAAGGCATGATAGTGCGTTGCCCGATCAAAGATGTGCGCAGTACAGGCAGGAGCGCGCAGGGTGTGCGGATAATAAGGCTTGATTCAGGCGATGCCGTAGCCTCGATCGCCCGCGTATCGCCTGAAGAGCGGGAGGAAAACCAGGCCCAAGCCGCCGAAAAATAAAACATATTGCACGCTTTAAACGTCCCCATCGTCTAGCCTGGTCCAGGACAACAGATTTTCGATCTGTCGACCGCGGTTCAAATCCGCGTGGGGACGCCAAGAATTTCTCTCTCATTCCAAAAAGAGAGAGGCATAAAGCTCTGATTAGTTTAGCTGATCAGAGCTTTTTCTTTGTCTTTACGTTTCAAAGAGTTAGGGTATTGTTTCTCGACGATGCTGCCACTTTTAAACACCCTTCTCTCTTAGCGTGTAAAATTTCTCCAGAATAGACCAACTAATCTCCAAATAAGCGCCAATTATCTCTCTTTCGACTTATTTTTAAGCTCGTGTAGTAAATGGTATTATGACGATAATTCGCTGCTTTTTTAAAGCGAAACAGCCATTTACTAACAGTTGGCAAGATTCTTGCTTAGTTTATCTCTAGTAAACGGTCTATTAGTGGCTAGTTTTGCTGGGATTTGTGGAAGATCCTTAAGTGAGTTATACCAATCGAGAGATATCAAGGTAAATAGAGAGGTATTTTTGATGCGTATTCTTGACTATATCATCTTTATAGGGCATACTTTGTATGATATAGATCCTTAAACTATAAGCCTAAAGAAGGCTATTTTTTTTGCATGGATTATGATAAAATTTAAAAAAGACTTTAGTATAAAAATTATTTCAATTATCATTACAGTATCTTTCATAGTTACCAGCAATGTATACCCAGATACTTTTTCTGGCAAATCCTTTCTTAGAAAACCCCTTGATTTTAAAAATAGTGAAACTACGCAAGATAGATATGCAGCCGCATTAAATGCCTTTGCGGCAGGAAATACTGCTGAACTAGTTAAAATCCAAACAAAAGAAGGATCCAGAAAAGCAAATAATATATCTCCAATCCGTCGGGTTACACTGGGTGGCTTGGCAGCTTCCCTATTGTTGTTATCATTCAATCTTATTCGTTATTTTGTCATTGCGCCAAATTATCTGGAACCTTTGCGTTATGGCGGCGCTATAACGGCTATCATTTTAGTAGGTTTTGTTATCTTTTTAATGTTGCCGGAGATTTTTATAGGCAGGTCTATTTTTAGTGTCAGGGAAAACAAAGGCTCTAAAATAAGATTAACTGTGCTTATCGCAGCTATGTTATCGCTCGCACCCAATATATTTTTTATATGGCAGGGGGATAATTCTCTACATTATGTTCGTCACAAAATAGTTACGCCTATGCTGGGTAATATTGATAAACCAGGAGAGTTTGCCGAAAATAAAAAAGGACAAGAAAAATTGGATATTCACCATAACATATATACGGTAGGCCATACTCTTGGCGGAATATTTAAAGAAAAAGAAACCGTACATGTGATTTTGGTTCCACAAGAGAGTGTATACAAAATTGGAGTTGAGGCTATCGAGGGAAAGGTTTCGTTTAAAGAAGCAGTTTCTGATCGCATCGCAGAGAATGATCCTAGCGTGATATTAAAAGCGAGCGGAGGATATTCAGAATGGGATTCGCAAGGTGTCAATATCTGGAATGCCAGCCTCGTTATCAAAAATGGGAATATTATCAGTGAATATTCACCCAGCGTAAAGTCAAAGTATGTATTGGTAATTACAGACAAAGGCAAAATGGTCATTGCTTCAGTTGATGATTATATTAATGCAAGATATCCATTTGATGGTTCAGAAAAGGGTTTGAACGCGATTCATGCTGGTTTTACTCTTATGATTAACGGACAATCTACGAGCTTGGCAAATACACTTGGAGATATGGAACAAAACAGATCATGGGGAATTGTATTTCAGTGTGTTGATAAGAATGGTAAGTGGAATACTGGATTTTTTTACAGCAGCGGTGTGGTTAAAGGACTTTCAGGAACACCGCTATCTCAAATTTATAAATTTATCACAGAGACCTTCGCGGCAGAGCATAGTGTAACAGTAACAGATATAATCGTTATGGAATCAGGCGGTTTTAGTTTTATTGATGCGGAGTTACCAGACGGTAGCGCTATTCACGGTGGCAGCGGCGAAGCAAGAGCTACCTCTATCTTGGTCGTAAGGGATCTGTCTTTCATAAAGGATTATGGCGCGCTTGTGGTTAAAGCTGAGCAAAGCCCGAAAGATTTCTATGATGTATATATGTCCGCAGATACTATGAGTATTTCAGGATTTCTTAAGGCGGTTGAAACAGAGTCTCCAGGCCAGGTCAATAGATTACTGCAAAGTTTAACAGAAGAACATTTACTCGACTTGCTAAATAAATCTATCTCAGTGTACCCTTACAGGAAACAGCAAATTTTAACCGTGCTTCTTCATCGCGCAGGCATAGGTGAGAAACAATATGTTGATATGTTAGAACGCCTTATGTTGGAGGCAGGACTTTCTTCTACAGAATTAATAAATACAGCGACAAACATTGGCGCTGGGAATATTGCTAAAGAAATTATCAGTAAAGCTGTTAGCGATATTGTTGTGTACAAAATCGGTTACTATAGACCAGAACAGGTCAAAGAACTTTACTATGGAAGAGGAGAGATATTGAAATGTGTTTCACAAAAGGACTGGGCTTCTTTAGGTATTGAAGTGCGAGATGGAAGGAATCTAAAAGCACCCATTAGTCTATATAGTAAACAAATGAACGTGAGAATAAAGAATAATGGAGACCAAGATGTGCGCATTGCTATCCAGGTCAGAAGTACCACCAGCGCATCATATAGTGACCTAATTACATTAAAAGAGGTTGTGTTAGAGTCATATGTGGCAAATACAATCTCTATTGATAAAGCTGAAATTTTGAATAAGCTGGGAAACCGAGGATATGATATTGAGAATATATCGGTTGTAGTAATAGGGCCGGGCAATATTGAATTAGAAGGCTTAAGTATTACCGATACTAATACTGGCGTCACAGTAACCTTGATAGGCCAAGGATTGGATAAGCCAATCAAATCCAAACAAAAGAATACATCAAGGGCTAATGAAACGCAGGAAGGAAATGTAGCGGAATTACTTAGTTTAGTAACTAATGCCAGCAGGAATTCTTTATAGTAGATTTTCAAGGTATAATGACTATAATAGATCTGTATAAATAAGAGATGCCTTGCCGTAATGATACTGGCAGGAGACGCCATCTTAACCAAAGCTCTCTAAAGTAGTTAGAGAGCTTTTTGTTTTTTGTGGATGGCTAAGTACTAATGAAATACTATTAATTACTAAATTAGTAGTTTATAATATCAAGCGAAATATAAAGAGTAGATTGATATAAGAAAAGAATCCAAGCACTATTTAAGTACCAATAAATACTGGAATAGTACTTAATTCTAAGCAGGGTAAAATGAAGCCGTTATGTAGGAAAGTTGGCGGGGTTTTACAATAAGCATCAAATTACTAATTATTAATAAATTAGTAATTTAGTTGACAATTTTCAAATAATAGCGTAAAATTAATATGTTCATAGGTTACAGTATGACCTTAAAGGCAAACAAGAGGATTGTATGAAAATACCAGAAAAAGCACCAGATTGGATAAAGATATTAGGGGACAGCCTTAAGCAGATATTTGGATCGCAGAATTTAGCAGCTATCAATGAATTTGTAGCAAAAATAGATCAAGCTGATGACTATTTTTACTGGGACAGTTTTAAATACCATGCTGTGCCAAAAGAGATAACAATAGAGCAAACATGGGCTTATTTGAAGTTTACTAGACAATCTAAAATAGTCGGGACAAAGCTCGTTAGTAAAAATCCCGGACGCTTTGGATACTGGATTACGGATAATATTCTACAGAAACTTTCGTTTATAGATAAACATGCAGCCGGGCAGGTTTTAATAGGGGATTCCGCAATTCATAAGTCCGAACAAAAGCGGTATTTAATTAATTCTTTAATGGAAGAAGCTATTGCTTCAAGCCAATTAGAAGGCGCTGCTACTACGAGAAAAGTGGCAAAAGAGATGCTAAGATCCGGCAGAAAACCCAAGAATCATGCCGAAAAAATGATATATAATAATTTTCAGACCATCATGAAAATAAAAGACTTGGTAAAAAAACCTTTGACCGAAGAATTGCTTTTCGAATTGCATCGATCTATGACCAAAGAAACATTAGAGAATCCTTCGATGTGTGGACGCTTTCGAACCATGGAAGATGAGCCTATAAATATTAAGGACAGAGAAGGACATGTTTTATATGAACCGCCAGAACCAGATAAAATAGCTTTCATGGTAAAGATTCTATGCGACTATGCCAATGAAACCACGGAAGAACGATTTACACACCCGGTAATTAAAGCTATAGATTTGCATTTCTATCTTTCCTATATCCATCCTTTCAATGATGGCAATGGGAGAACGGCCCGCGCTTTATTTTATTGGTATATGCTAAAAAGCGGATATTGGATGTTTGAATATCTTACAATTTCAAAGATTTTTTTAGAAGCACCTTCACAATACGCAAAGGCTTTTTTGTATACAGAAATAGACGATTTAGACCTTACTTATTTTATATCTTTCCATCTCAAGGTCGTTACCCAGGCAATAAATAAATTATTGCAATATATAAAACTTAAACAAGAAGAAGTAAATGAAACTACCCACTGGTTAAAAAAGCATACTGATTTGAATGTTAGACAGAAAGAGTCGGTTCGGTATATTCTGGAGCATTCGGATGAGTTCTACACTATAAATATCCATCAGAACATTTATAGCGTAACATACGAAACCGCACGAAGAGATTTATTAGACCTTGCAAGAAAGCAACTTATTGTTATGATAAAGAAAGGCAGAAAGTTCTGTTTTATGGCTTCCAAGAACCTAAGCAATAAGATAAAACACCTATAAAAGGATGATAACAAATGCAGACTAGTAGCAAAAGAGATAGTTTACCAGAATTGAACACATCGGGGTGGGGGCGCCAATCTTCCCAAACAGCGATATTTGTGGTATAATTATAGTTAAGGATATTTATTATAACCAGCCCTTAAACAAGGGTTATTTTTTGCGCGCATTATGCCAAACATAAAAAAAGTATTAATAATAAAAACAGCGGCGCTCATCATATTTATAGCGGCTTTATCCGTTTGTCCAGCATATCCTTCGTATGTACATGGGATGGATGGTACAAACGGCTTGCGGCTGCCGCTTATATTCAACAGTATTGCAAAGGCCAAAAATTCCGCGGCGCCTGATCCTGAAATAGCCTCAAACTTTGCCGAAGAGTTTATTCTTTTTTTGAAATCCGCCAAAAAACTATACGCGGATGTGGATCGCTATGACAGCTATCCCGGCGTTCCGGATGTTTCATATCAGCAGGTCCCGATAGACCAGCCGGAAGGCTGGAGATGGGTACATAGGCCGGATTTCAAATATTCTCCGAGAGTATCATGGCGGGACAGCGGCAATAAAAAATCTGTAATTATTTTGAACGAGGGCTTTGCCGTAAAGACCCCGCTGGAACCAGGCCGCTCTGTTATTTTAGGATCCGCGGGGCATGATGTTTGCGCTGTTTGCGCGGCCATCGGCAGGGACGCTAAAGGGGACAGGTATCTTATCCAATGGCATTTTGTACCGTCCGCTAACGCCAAGCCTGATGATAACGGCAGGATATTGCGAAGTCTTTTCAAGGAATTGCTCGGGGATCTGCATGATACGGAGATCCTGGTCCTGGTCAACGGATCCTCGACAACGCTTCCCGCCGAAGAAGACCTGAAGCCGGAATGGCAGGCGAGTTCGGTCAAAATAATTCCCAGGTCCGGCGTTATTTCAGCCAGCGTATCCGAATGGGGCGCTGCCTGGTATGACATGCGTCAAGGCGCGCCTTCTCTATCCGCCCAAAAGCTGGCGAAAGACGAAGATTTTCATATATTTCAATGGGGAGGAACGGTCGGATCCGATATTGAAGCGATGGATGAAGGAATAGACAGGATGCTTGGCATTGAGGTAATGGAGAAAATAAAGCAGCTTCAGGCCAAAGGCCTGAAATTCGATACCATAAACAGGCATATTAAAAAGGAATTCGGCGAATCCATATATCATTTACAGGACCGGATAAGGGCGGGGAATGGTAATTTTTACATCAGGGCAGGCGGCGAATATTTTAAGATCGCTTCCGGCGCAGCTGAAAACATTGACCGGGCGGCTTTTGAACAGGGCCGCCGTATACTGATCAAGATAGCGAGCAGCGCGGAGTCAAAAAAAAGATTGGACCACGAGATAATAAGCATCGCTTCCCGTCTGGCAAAGAAATTGAAGAGGCTGCCTAACGTGAGGGAAGTGGCGGAGGCTATGCCGGCGCTGAAAACAAGCCGTGACCCTGCGGCGTTCTTGTATAAATATCTGCAAGGCCGTGACCTTTCCGCCTATGGCATAGGAAAGTTTTCCGGCCACGTTAACATAGTTATCAAGAGAATGTTTGCCTTTGCCGGAATAAGGATATATTTGCCGCGCCAGCTGGATAAGAAGGTTGAGATATCTGCGGAAAACACGCCAATCTCAAAGGAGACGAAGATAGACATTGTGGACATAAAAAATCCTGAGAACAGATTGACGTTAGAGCGCCCCAAAGACGGCATATTGCGTCTTACTTATACCCAGCCCGCCGGCAAAGAAATCGCTACGGACATCCCTTATGTTCGAGATAATAAAGGGAAAGCGTCGGCGACCCTTGCTTTAAATCCGGTCTTTTCCGATTTTTATGACACCATATTCTCAATACCGCTTTATCAGGGCAGGGAAAGGTTAGAGGCAGCGGCGAACCACCTTAGGGATAAAAGAACAGGGACTTATTTTGAGCAGAAAGAAAGATATATTAATTTTCACGGGCATCTCTATCTGACATCATTCTATGAAACGCATCCGGGGAGGATAAGGGTATACAGGGACAGGGAGAACTGGGCCCGTTTTATTATCCTGGAAGACGCGGCGAATCCCTCTAACATAGTGGGATATGAGTGGAGAGGTGATAATATCATTCCTCTTGGAAAAGGCGCTGCCCTGAGAACCGATAACACTATTGTGGCGGAGGATAAAGAGATCCCCGTTTATTATCTAAGCAGATCAGGCGCTTTTAAAAATTTTGACGAGCGGCTGGACAAAACCGCGGAAACCATGATCGTGACTCCTGATGACGCGCGTTTATCGGAGATCTCTATGGGTACCGGCAGGTTTTCGTTCAGAGTTAAGAAAGATGTCAGCGTTTTTTCTTTCGAAGGGCAAAGGGCAAAGGAGAATATAACAAGAGACGACAGGTCCAGGTACCCTATAACATTCTCGCGGCTGGATGACAAAAGCGAGATCAGGATAGGTTATAGAAATCCCGATGTGCAGGGCGAATTCGTGATAGAAGGATTAAATTGGGAAGATGGCACCCCTGTTGTCCTTAAAGGCCCTTCAGGATATGAGGGGAATAGAGGATATTTTAATATTTCCACCATAATAGAAATGTTAAGGCGGGGTTTGTTGCCGGGCATTAAAGCTTCCAACTGGATCATGGAAACCTTTGATTTTTCCGAAGGCGCCGGTAATCAGGGCTTAAGAAATCCGATCAGGAGTTATAAAATAGAACATAGCGCTTCGGGAGAAAAGTTCCTTGTAAAAGATGTCTTGGTAGATCCTTCCACATTTCTGCCCCTGGGAACGGCTGATAAGGTTTCCGGATCATTCGGGGAGCCACAGAAAAGAGTATATGAAAAGATACGGGAGGAGATTATTGCGCCTCGGATTCGCCGGGACGGACTGCAGGCGCTTTATTTTTCATCGGGCGGCAACATAGCCCCGCTATTTTTATCCACAAACTGTACCACGGCTATCCTGATAGACCGCAGGGAACTGGGGTACGGCGAAAAATGGCGATCAGAAATTTCAGGTGATGAAGAAAAGACAAAAAATAAGTACTTTGAAATAGTAAGGAAAAATAATTTTGTTCAAACCGATGATCTCCAGGGCATGGGGCCGGTATGGTTTCAGTTAAAATGGGAACTGGAAACGCTTGGTGTGCCAGAAGATTCCATAGATATAAAACCTTACAGCGAAAAGTTATGGAAAGTTTCTTTTAACTGGGCGTATCCCGGGGAAGATTCAAAGACAAGGGCGATCTGGTTTTTTAAGGAGGAGATCAGGGAGCTTTCCGGGCTCGAAGGCCTGGAAGCTCTCCAGGAACTGCGCCAGGAAGGCATAGGTGTTGACATATTAAACACGGATGTTGTTTTTGACAAGGCGTCTGAACATACATTTGCAGCGTTACTTGAGCTTCCCAGGCGTCTTAAGCCCGGAGCAATCATTATAACAGACAGTAATATCACATACACAGCGTTCAGGAATGAAAAACGCCTGTCTTCCATTGCGATCTCGCAGGAGCTCGCGGCGCTATCCAGATATTTTGGCGTTGTGCGCATGGAAGTAGTGCCCGGGGCCCATGAAACATTGGATCAGGCAGCGATTTTTGAGACAATTACTCCGCTCATGGCTGATTTCAGTATCTTACCCAGGACAGATCTATAACAAACGCCCATTAAAAGACTTAGATACTATAAGGCTTATTGTATTGACAAATAACGGGAAGTATGGTATATTTTATAAGATATGACAAACTTTAAAAAAGTATTTAATCATAGAGTTATTTTAATATTAATGGCTGCTATCTTCCTGTTAAATAGTACGGCATATTGTATAAATATACCCGCTAAAGCCAGCCTTAGAAAACCTCTGGATTTTAAATATTCACACCAGCGATTTATCGCCGCTCTTAAAACAGAAGAAAAGCTGAAAAATAAACAGCTTTGGGAAAAGGTTTTAGAGACTATATTCAAACCGGATTCTTCTTTGCCTATTATGAAGATAAACGGCAAGATAAATCTTAAAGAGGGGAACGGCGCGAAGATAGCTTTGACGAGCTATGGTTTTCTTCAGGACGAAGGGAAGAGATATCTCGAATACGCTTTAAGGATTAAGCAAGTCAGGTTTGTGGAGGCGGGGGCAGCCGGCAGCTTATATGTGATAGAAGATACGAACGGCAATAAATTCCTGACGCCGGAAGATGGGGCATTTTTAGCGATATCTGTCGAAACAGCCTCGGGAGATTTTTTTATTAAATTAGACAGGCTTCACGCCAACCAGCTCATGCCGTTTATTATGAAAGCCTGGGATAATTTTGAAGGACCGAAAGACCTGAAATTGGAAGGGAAGTTTTTATACACCTCAGCTTTTTCTCCGGAGATGCAGCAAATCCTGGCGGATAGATTAGTGAATAATCCTATTACCG
>JBAZEP010000016.1:0-34864 GCA_041653835.1 Candidatus Omnitrophota bacterium | reverse complement strand
GGTATATTGAGATAGCTTTCGGAGCTCTGGGCAGGGCCTATACATACAGCCTCATCAGCGAGCCTTGTATGGAGAGAGTCGGTATCCGCCTCTGAATACACCGCGACTGTTTTTATGCCCATCTCTTTACAGGCGCGTATGATCCTTACGGCTACTTCACCGCGGTTGGCAATTAATATTTTAGAAAACATCGTTACCTCAATTACCTATAGAGACAGGTCGCGACCTGTCTCTACGCTGGTTCTACCTTAAACAGCGTCTGCCCGTATTCAATGGATCTGGCGTTTTCCACGAGTATCTCGACGATCCTGCCTTTGACTTCCGATTTTATCTCATTCATGAGCTTCATCGCTTCGATAATGCATACAACCTGCCCCACATCTATGGCCTGCCCTATTTCTACATAAGGCTTTGCGTCGGGACCAGCTGCCCTGTAAAAAGTGCCTACCATGGGCGCTTTTATCGCGGTAAATTTAGATTCTTCCCTGGCCGGAGCCGCGGCCCTTTCTTCCGCCCTTACAACCTGGATTGTCCCGGGCGCCGTTTGCGGCTCGGCAATTGTCTCTATCTTGCCCGAGGCTGATTTTCTCAGGCGGATCTTCATGCCGTCCCTTTCTACCTCAAGCTCCATGAGCTCATTTTCGTTCATAAGCGCGATTAATTCCTTGATCTCTTTCAAATTCATGTTTGGCTCCTGTTTTTACACCCTTCCCGTATAATTTTTAGTCCTTGTATCTATACGCACCGTATCCCCTTCGTTTATGAACAAGGGCACTGATACGACAAGGCCTGTTTCTGTTTTTGCCGGCTTATTGCCGGATTTGGATGTATCTCCCCTGATACCCGGTTCTGTCTCGACTATTTTCAAGTCCATGAATATAGGCGGTTCGAGCGTAAGCACCTGGTTTTTATAGATAAGCGCCGTGGCCTCCATATTCTCTTTAAGGTAGCTTATCACCTCTCCCATCTGGTCGCGATGAAGAGATATGTGGTCGTACGTATCGTGATCCATAAACTCGTATACATCTCCCGATGAATACATATACTGGTATGTCCTTTTGTCTATCTCGGCGGTTTCTATCTTTTCATTCCTGAAAGTGCGTTCGAGTATGGCTCCCGTCTTTATATTTTTCAATCTTGTGCGGACAAACGCGCTGCCCTTGCCGGGTTTCACGTTCTCATAACTCACCACATAATAAACCGCGCCTTCCAGCTCCACACTCAAACCGTTCTTTATAGCGTTAATTCCTACCTGCATATTTCATTGCTCCTTTTGTCAATATTTCACAGCCGCTTTTAGTAATAAGTACAGTATCCTCTATCCTGACCCCGCCCCACCCTGGTATATAAATTCCCGGTTCTAAGGTAATGACCATGTCCTTTTTAAGTTTCATCTCGCTGTTACGGGAGATAGCCGGAATCTCGTGGGTTTCCCGGCCTATGCCATGGCCCAGGCTATGAATGAAAAAGCTTCCCATCCCCTTATTTGATATATAACGGCGGGAAACAGCATCTATATCTTTTGCACAAACACCAGGCTTTGCGCTCTCAAAAGCTATCTTTTGGGCCGCCAGCACTATCTCGTATATATGCAAATATTTACGGTTAATTCTACCCAAGAAAACCGTCCTTGTCAAGTCGGAATTATAGCCGAGATACGCCGCCCCTAAATCTACAGTGACCATCTCCCCTGCTCTTATTACCCTGTCCGAAACAGCGGCATGCGGCATAGAGGCGTTGGAGCCGGATGCCGCTATTAGATCAAACCCGGCTAGCGCTATGCCGCTCTTTAACGCATACGCTTCTATCCTGTGTTTCAGGGTTTTCTCGGTAATGCCGGGTTTTGCCGCCTCTGTAGCGTAATTCATCAACCGCGCCCCGTATCTGCAGGCTTGCCTTATACAGCGGATTTCATCGTTATCCTTTACCATCCGCAGTTTTTCCACTGCCTGCGCCAGGGGGATCAGTTTCCTGCCTGCCAGGCGTTTCTTCAAGGCCGCGTACAAACCATAACTAAAGACATTGGCTTCAAATCCTATGCGCCTTAAACCGGCGGCAGCGCATATTTCCGCCGCAGTCTCGGCGGGATTTTTGCCTTCTGCGATCTTTACAGGGCACTTGCCCGGATTTTTTTTATACTCCTCCCCGTATCTTGGATCTGTTATCAAAAAATTACCGCGGCGGGAAACCGTTAAAAGCGCGTCCTCTCCCCTTATGCCCGCAAGGTACGCTATATTCTCCTTCTTTTTGATAAGCAGGCTGTCCAGGGACTCGTCTGCCAAGAATTTTATTAATTTCTTTTGCCTGGCGCCGTAACTCATAAGATATTACGCCTTTGCCAGCTTTATCGCGGCGTCAAGGCCATACAGGTAGCTGTCGGCCCCGAATCCGGATATCTGGCCCCTGGCAACAGGGGCTATCAGCGATTCATGCCTGAAATCCTCTCTCGCGTAAATATTGGAGAGATGTACCTCTACCGCCGGTATATTTACAGCCGAGATAGCGTCCCGTATAGCAACGCTTGTATGGGTATACGCCGCGGGGTTTATAAGAAGGGCGTTATATTTGTCTTTTGCTTTACCTATCTTGTCCACAATCTCGCCTTCATGGTTAGATTGGAAGATATCGACAGACGCTTTTTTCTTTTTTGCCGTCTCGATCAATTTTTCATTGATGAGCTCGATAGTGGCCTTGCCGTAAACCCCGGGCTCTCTCTCCCCGAGCAGGTTCAGGTTCGGCCCGTGTATCACCAGTATTTTAATCATATCATCCCTCCGCTTCTTCTATGAGCATCACAGGTATCCCGTCCCTGACAGGATATTTTTTGCCGCACTTTACGCAGCATATTTTATCGTCCTTTAATTCGACGTCGCCCTTACATGCCGGGCAGGCAAGTATTGCCAGGAGTTCTTTGTCTATCATGATGGTTGTCCTTTCGTTTCAATCTTGACGGGATACAATAACTGGAACAGCCCTCCTATCACGCTGTATAACATTATCAGGCCGAGCCAGAGAAGCGATACCGCGAACGCCTTCTCAGCGCCTATATAGCCTTTGAGGAAATATACGAATGCCCCTTCCCTCACGCCAAGGCCGTTCAGCGAAGGCAGCATGCTTATTGCCCAGACAAGCGGTATGACGATAAACAATTTATACAGGGCTATATTGCCGCCTATGCTCAATATAAGGATATAAATGCTGGATATGGACAATATCTGCAGCGCCAATGACAACGCTATGCCTTTTACCAGAAGCACGGGATGGTTCCTGTAAAGATTTATAGCGCCGTATAATTTTAATATTTTTTCTTTTATCGAATGGATCAACTTTGTTTTTCCGGTGGAACGGCTTTTCGCCGCGGTGTTCTTTTTGAGCAGGAATGCCGCCATAAACACCGCCAGCAGGAATACGAAAGGCACCGCCCATACGATAAGCTTGTTCTCCATGGTTTTTCCGATGAAAATAAGCCCTACAAGCGCCACCAGGAGTGTGGCCACGAAACCTAACAGCCTGTCCGCCAGCACAGCGGCATAAGAAGCGACCTTGTTATTGGTTTTTTTGGACGCGTAATGCGCCTTGGCAATATCTCCTCCGATAGCGGTAGGTAAAAAATTATTGAAAAAATAACCTATAAATGTGAGATATACGGCGTCTTTTATGGATAGTCCCACTCCCTGGCCGGACATCAGCAATTTCAACCTGCAGGCTACTATCACGGAAAGACAGATATTGATAAATACCGCCAGCAGGATAAGGGCCTTGTCAGACCCTTTCAGGATATCGATGATATCGCCCGTGTCTTTCCTCATGAGCCAGATCAAAAGCAAAAGAAGCCCTGAACTCATGACGAATTTCAAAATAACGGATATCTTGTTTTTTACCATATGATCATCCCCGCGTAACCCACGACAGAATCGTAATCGCCGGATATGTCCCCGCTTGTCTGATATTTCACGAGCCCGGATTTTTTCGCGCCCAGATTCCTGCATGCGCTTATAAGCGTGCATACCGCGGCCAGCCCGCACATGGAGATATTGTTCTTTTTTACCGCGTTATATAATTTCTCTTCGTCCATGCTCGATATGGCGTCTATGGCCAGCCTGTCTTTTTCCTGCGCGTTCTCTTTTGATTCGTAATGAGTCATATCAGTGCTGGCTATGAATATGCCCGGCCTCCCTACTTTTTTAAAACCGTTCGCTATGTTCTCTCCCAGTGTCCTGCATTCAGACAATCCGGCATACGGAGCTATAGATATAGGGACTATCTTTATGTCACTGCGCAGATACTGCAAAAACGGCACCTCCACCTCTATGGAATGTTCCTGCAGATGCGCGAGGGCGTCTTCTTTCAAGAGAGGTGTTTCTTTCAGGATAGACCCCGCTATCTCGGAATCTATCTTTACTTCCCCCAGGGGCGTTGCCCAGGAACCGCTGGTCATGATGCTGAATTTTTCGCCGCTTCCCGTATGGTTGGTGCCCAGGATAACCGCCGTCTTTTTAAGCTCCACCTTGGATATGGTAGCGCCCGCCACATAACCGGAATACACATAACCGGCGTGCGGCATTATAACGCCTATGGCGTCCTGTTTTTCAGGAACAACCTCTATCAATCCCGCCAGCATTTTTCTGAGGCTCGCTTCCGTCTGAGGATAGAATTGCCCCGCGAACGCGGGCCTCCTTATCATATACCCCTCAGGATAAGCACCGCGCATTTATCAGGCGTCAATATCCTTTTCGCGGCGCGCTTAATGTCTTCCATCGTGACGTTATCTATGTTTTTGTCGAAATCCTTATAATTGTCGTATCCGAGCCCGTACAGTTCGTCCATGGCCGCGCTGAAAATAAAACCGGCGCTGGTCTGCATATCTACCTTGCGCATCGCTTTTAAATAGTTTTTGGATTTTTCCACGTCTTGTTTTTTCGCGCCGTTCCCGGCTATCATGCCCAGCTCTTCCAGCATCGCGCGCTTCGCTTTATCTATATTATCCCTCGAAGTAAGCGCGTACACCGCCAGATAACCGGGGTCTATACCCAGCACATTGAAAGCGCCTACCGCGTAAACAAGGCCTTTGTCCTCTCTCAGGTTTTCGAACAACACGCCGGACGGGCTCGAAAGGATATTGGAAAGTATCTCTACGGCATACCTGTCTTTGTCGTAAATATCTATGCCCGGGAACCCGATAAGTATCAGCGACTGGTCCTTGTCCACTTCCGCTGTTTTATACCTTATATTTTCTATGGGCGGCTCTTTTGGGGGCAAAGGGCGAGGCTCCCCGCCGGCGGCTATCCTCGAGAAATATTTCTCTATCAAACCGGACATTTCCCCGCTCTCAAAATCTCCGGCCGCGCCTATCACGGTATTTTCCGGGGATACGGTATTTTTATAAAAAACCTCGGCCTGGTCCCTGGTTATTTTATTGACGCTCAGGCTTGTGCCTGTCGCCTGGAACATGTATGGGTGCTCTTTGAAAAGCATCTCCTTCAAAAGCCTGTGCCCGTGATTGACTATGTTGTTATCCTGCATCTCTATCGCCTGAAGGACCTCGCCTTTTTCTCTTTTGAATTCATCTTCCTGGAAAGAAGCGGCCATACAGATATCGGACGCGAGCCTCAGGCCGTCCTCGATATGTTCTTTGAGGCATGTCAGTGTAATACCGGAGCTGTTATTCCCGGAATATGTGCCCATGGCTATTGCCCGCGTTTCATAGAATTCCGCCATATCGTTCCTCGACATGAAACTTGTCCCGTCCATGAGCATGCGGCTTGTGAGCATCGAGATACCGTTATTGTCCCTGCTCTCCGCCCTGACACCGCCCTTGAACAATACAGTCAGCGCTATCATGGGCAGGCTGTGGTTTTCCGCCAGGATAACCGGGATTTTATTGGAAAGTGTTATTTTTTTTACATCCCCGGCGGCCTTCACGGCTATGCCGGACGGGATGAACTGTTTCAAGCTCTCGCCCGACTTGCTCAGGACGGTTACCGTCATATTCTCCGCGTTAAGATATTCTGAAGCCGCCCTTTTTATGTCATCTACGCCCACGAGTTTTATGTTTTCTATATACTGCTTGAAAAAATCAGGCCCGCCCGTCATTAACTGGCTCTGCGCGATATCGTTTGCCTGAGACTCTATTGTCTCCTTCTGGTATATGTAATCGGCTATGAAATTATTTTTCGCTTTCAGCAGATCTTTTTCGCTGACGCCGTTCTGTTTTAAACCTTCTATTATCCCCGTGACGGCCTTCAATGTCCCGGCGGTATTTTCTTCTTTCAATACGCTCGATATAACAAAAATACCCGGGTCCCTCGGCGTGTAATTATACGCGGTCACGGAAAGCACCAGCCCGTCTTTTATCCTCAGGTTTTCGTTCAATACCGAACTTTCTCCCTGCCCTAAAATAAAGGACAGGATGTCCATCGCGTAAAGGTCGGGGCTGAAAATATCCGTGGAGTGGAAGCTTATATTCATATAAGCGCCGTCGATATCAGCCTTTTCTTCCGCTGACCGCTGTCCTCTCTGCGGAGGTTCTTCGGGCCTTATATCCGCGATGATTCCCCTGCGCGGCATATTTCCGAACGAGGCGTTTATTTTGCCGGATACATCCCGGCTGTCTATATCCCCTGCTACCGCTATGGTCATATTTTCCGGGATATATACTGCTTTGAAAAATTTTACCACATCCTCTCTTTCAAGCCTTTCAAAGTTATCTTTATATCCTATGGGGCTCGCGCGGTAAGGGTGCTTTAGAAAAGCTGTTTCGAATGTCAGCCTGGAAATCCTCCTGGAAGGATCGTCCTTATTCATATCCATTTCCCTTTCAATGACAGCCATTTCTTTTTTCAATTCCTTCCGGTCAAAGAGAGGTTCGGTAAGCATTTCCTTTAATACATCGATCGCTATGTCCAGGTGGTCCTTTAGTATCGTCACGCTGTAGCCCGTATAATCATACGATGTATAGCCCTCTATATTGCCCCCATATTTATTCAATATATCTTCTATGGCGCCGGCAGGATATTTTTTTGTGCCCTTAAAAAGCATGTGCTCTACCAGGTGGCTGATACCTGTCCCGGCGTAACCATACGCCCCTTCGGACGCGGAACCGGAATCTATAAAAACAGAGAAGACCACTATCGGGTTCCTGTGGTCTTCTCTTATAACGGCCTCAAGACCGTTATCCAGTCTTATGGTGTCCTGGGCATTCAGAGGCGCGCTGAAAAGAGCGCCTAAAACAAAAAATGCCAAGACAGAAAATAAAGTGATTTTTTTTATCATCTTGGGCACAATAAATTGCGTCTGATATTGAGCCAACGGGCGATTAATACCTGCCCGTTGTTTTAGGAGAACGCTGCTTTCTTCTTTTTCTTTCGCTTGGTTTCTCGTAATGCTTGCGGGCTTTTAATAGTTTCAATAAACCGTCGCGCTCTATTTTCTTCTTAAAACGCCTTAAAGCCTTCTCCAGGGATTCACCCGGAGCTATTTCTATTCTCGACATTAGTTTTCACCCCCAACCTTGTAAGATAAAAGGACTTAAATATACATAGATTTTATATAAAAGCCCTTGTACTGTCAAGCACTATCTAATGCCACATTTAAGACAGTGTCTTAAATGTGGCATTAGGGATTGGTTTTGTCTTGTTTATCGGGTGTTTCGCTGTCTTTCATGCCTTTTTTGAACTCACTTATCGCCTTACCAAGGCTCTTGCCTATCTCAGGCAATTTGGCGGCGCCGAATACCAAGAGGCATATCACCAATATCAAAATTAATTCCGGCATACCTATTCCGAACATAAAACCCTCCTCTTGTTATTTAATCTTATCCAGCAGCCTGGCGGTATCCACATAGTCCCTTACCAGCTCCTCGGCTATCATAGTTTTTTCTTTGTCCCTGGGCCTTATTTTTACGGCAAGGTCATGTATTTCCGAGGCGGCATTGTATGTGTGTTCCCTTGTCAAAAGCACGGGGATATCCGCGCTTTCCACGAGCCTCATTATTTTCCTGTTAGGGAGGATGCCCCCTGTCAATATGATCCCTGATATCGATATTTTTCTTTCGGTTTTCTTAAGCAAGTGGGCCGCTAAAACAGTCATTATAATGTCTTCCCTGTCGCCGGGAGTTATCAAAAGGGAGTCCGTCTCGATAAAACCAAGCGCGTCATGAGGCTCCATCGCGCCTATAAAAATATTCCGCACGACATTTGAAAGGCCTGTTTTTTTGGACACAAGTTTCATGTTAGTCTCTTCCAGGATATTCCGGATCGTAGGATTCGAAAGCTTGGGCGCGTAAGGGATCACGCCCAAAACATCAATGCCTTTCCTTTTTAACCCGAGCGTCAATATTTTCTTTATTTTATTGTATTTGGACGGGATGACCTTGTTGATAATAACGCCTGCTACATCCACGCCTTCTTTTTCGAATAATGCCATGTTCAATTCTATCTCGTCCATGGGTTTGCCTATGCCGCCCGACGTTACAAGCACCACCCTGGCATCCAGGAGGCTCGCTACCTTAGCGTTGGAAAGGTCGAATATGGAGCCTACCCCCGCATGGCCCGTACCTTCTATGACCACGAGGTCCTTTCTCCTGGATATGCGCTCGAAAGAAGAAATAATGCTGTCTACGAGTTTCCTTCGGTCCCCTCTTTTTATATAGGCCTCGGTGAAACCCTTGTCGATCGCCACAGGGCTCATGTCTTTTATGGAACATTTCATGCCGCAGACTTTTTCGATGAGCACAGAATCTTCGTCCACTTTGTAACCATGCTCGAATACATACCGCTGGCCCACAGGTTTTATGAATCCCACGCTTTTGAATTTTTTCCTGAACGCCCTTATGAGTCCCAGGGATATGGTGGTTTTGCCGTCATTCTGCCTGGTCGCCGCTACGAATATCCTCTTCTGCATTATTTTTTCTCCCACTTCAGCAGCTCAGTCACTTTTGAGAGCGTAGAACCTTCGTCTATTTCTTTTCTGATCCTGTTTTCCGCTTCCAACACGCTCATCGCCCTGTTGGCAAATTCCACTGCCCGGTCTTTGGGGATAACGACCACGCCGTCATCGTCGGCCAGTATCCAGTCCCCGTTGAATATCTTCACTCCTCCCGCGTTCACGCCCACGCCTATCTCGCCGAACCCTTTGGGCTCGCCGGCTGAAGGGTAAATTATTTTTGAAAAAGCCGGAAATTTAAGGGCCCTTATTTCTTTGACATCCCGTATAGCGCCGTCTATAACAACGCCCGCTATTTTTTTCTGTATGGCGCCATGCGTAGCCAGCTCTCCCCACACCGCGGGCCCGACGCCTCCGGCGTCGATAACTATTACCTGGCCTTCCTCAGCTATATCGATCGCCTCGACAGGCTTTGCCCAGTCTCCGGGATACGTCCTTACGGTTATCGCCCTGCCGCACATCCTCAGGCCCGGGTTGACGCTTATAATATCTTTTAGCGCGCCCTGCCTGTGCATGGCATCGCTGAGGTTCGAAGTGGAAACCTTCATCAATATCCCGGCAATATCTTTTTCGCCCGCCCTTTTGAACAGGCTTGTTTTTATTTTTTTGACCTGTGTTATCGAGCGTTTTATTTCCCGCGCGGCTTTTTTCGCGTCTTTGGATTTATTTATCGCCCCGCCTACGGTGATCACGCTCGCCCCTGATTTGACGGCATCGGGCGCTGTTTCGGAATTTATCCCGCCCGCGACCGCTATGGGCACGGACACGCGCCTGGCAATAGCTTCAAGCTCGGCAAAAGGATCCTTAGCGGACATCTGGTCATCGATGGAACAATGTATGCCTATATAATCAACGCCCAGTTTAGCCACTTCCCCCGCCCTTTTCACAACGTCTTTTACCGCGATAAGGTCTGCCTGTATCTTCGCCCCGTAGTTGCGGCCGGCGTCGACGCACTCTTTTATCGTAGCGTCGCTCGCCGCGGCAAGCACACACACGATATCAGCGCCCGCCTTTGCCGCGATCTCCACCTCGGCACGGCCGGCGTCCATTATTTTCATGTCCGCCGTTATTGTTATGCCCGGGAATTTTTCGCGCAGTTTCCTGACGCTGTTCAGGCCTTCGCTCTTTATAAGAGGCGTACCCGCTTCCAGCCAGTCCGCGCCTCCCCTGACTGCTTCTTCCGCGCATTTCATCGCGCGGCTCATATCCACAAAGTCTAAAGCTACCTGTAATACCGGTTTCATAAACTACCTCAATCCGATCGGCATGGTTTATTCTCCAATAACTTGTACTATAAGCTCTCTGTCCCGCGGCCTGTTGTCAAAATCTATCAATATTATCTGCTGCCATCTGCCTAATTGCATTTTACTATCGATAAAAGGCACGGTTATACCCGGCCCCATCAGGGACGCTCTTACGTGGGAATAACCGTTCCCGTCCTGCCATCTTATATTATGCTGATAGACGGCTGAGCATGGCGCTATTTTTTCAAAGAACGCCTTGAGGTCATCGACAAGCCCGGGTTCATATTCGACAGTCGTTATGCTGGCTGTGGAACCGGGCACAAAAATAGTAACAGACCCGTTCTTCATGCCGGAACCCAGGACAATGGACGCCGCTTCCTTGGTAATGTTTATTATATCGGTGCCGCCCTTGGTATTGAATTTTATTTTTTTCGAGATTATCGCCATGGTTGTCCCCTATTTTTTTCTATACGCGTCAAGGTACGAATCGCAGTAAAGCTGTTTTTCCATCAATAATTCTGCTGTTATGAGCGTGTCCATCAATTCTTTATCGGTCACGTCCAGTATCGCCGCGTCCAGGCCATTGGCTACAGCCATAGCAAGGAATGTCCTGTTTATTAAATTTCTATGTTGAGCGGGAGAGCCCTGGGATACGTTGGAGAGGCCCACCACTGTTTTCGGGGCAGGCTGCGCCAGCAATTTCGAATCCCGTATGGTTTTCAGGACTTCCTTTACGTGCGGCTGGGCGACATTTACCGGCAATATAACCGCGTCCAGGTAAAGCTCGGAAGTATCTACGCCGTATTCCATGCAGGACGCCACTATCTTCATCGCGAGCTCCATCCTGCCTTCGCTGTCTTTCGGGATGCCAGCCTTGTCCATGGTAAGGCCTATGACAGACGCCTTGTATTTCCCGGCAAGCCCGAAAAGATTCTTCATCTTTTCCTCGTTCGCGTTCACGGAATTTATTATCGCTTTGGATTTGCACGCTTTGAGGCCCGCCTCCATCACGTCCTGCTTCGTGGTATCTATAGCAAGCGGTATGTTTGATACCTCCCCGATAGTCCTGACGAGCCATTCCATGGCATCTTTCGGGTTATCCGATGAAGGCCCTACATTTACGTCAAGGGCGCTTGAACCGCACGCAACCTGCTTAAGCGCGAGGTTTTGAATAAACGCCTTATCTTTTTCTTTTATGGCTTTCGCTACATCCTTGAACATGCCGTTAATACGCTCACCGATCAGAAACATAATACGCTCCCTACGCTAACTGTTTTATGGTTTTTTTAATTTCCTCCACCGCTTTCGGATGATTCATTACAAGTATGTCCGCGCCTGAGTTCAGGTACGCCGCGGCAGTCGCTGTTTCCCATAAGACCCCTGTATCCGCGCCCCCTGTCTTGGCCTCTTTTGTCCGCCATGACTCCTGGCCCGCGAAACTTATCATGGGCATAGAGAGCATTTTGTCCCCGGAGAGACCCGCGAGCCGGGTCCTTTCCATTATAGAATAGGTGTATTCAAGACCGTAACCCAGGGCGCCTGTGGCATGGTGTATGACTATCTTGTCCGCAGGAAACTGCATATCGCAAATAAGGATATTCAATTGTTTCGCGATGTTTATATCGATAGGCGCTTCCGAAATTATAGCGTGTCCGGAACTGAGGCACGCCGCGGCCAATGTCTTATAGTTTGCCTGGGTCGCGATACCAAACAGGCAGTTTTCCCCTTTTGCAACGTTCGCGCAATGCGCCATAACTTCGTTATCTTTTTCAGGGGCGGAACTCCCTATGACTATAAGCGGAACGGAAACCGCCTTCATGACCTTTTCCAGGGTTTTCCCCGCTTCTCCGGCGGAGGCGTTTTTGGAATCAGGGTGCGTGGCGGCAAGCCTTAAGCATATGATATCAGCTGAAAATTCATTTACGCACAGTTTAGCCCACTCTGCGGGGTCGCTAAGCGCTTTTCCGAAGCGCGATTTAAGGCTGTCTGGCCACGGCTCAGGCTCCATATCCCAGACCTCCATCGCCACGACCGGCGGGTTAGGGCATTTGTCTTCGCCGTCTATGAAATAGATACCTGTTTCCCCGCCTATCTTTATTGGCTTTTTCGTCCCAATTACCACCTCGCTTATCCTGTCCTGCCATTTCTCTATCAATCTTTCCATCGCGTCTCCTCAAATGAGCACTTGTCTTACGTAATCCACAGGATGACGCAAGACAATCTTTTATGAATTACTATATAATACGTGCGGATTTTTCGCGGTGAAATAAACCGTTAAATACTTTCTCCGCGCCGGCGTTTAATTCGATCGGCGTATTCCCCTTTTCGCTGTTATTGCGGATATCTTCCGAGAAAGGAATGCAGCCGGCTATTTTTAAGCCGGCGTTTTCTATTAATTTTACCTTATCCGCTCCGGGCAAAACATCCGATTTATTTATGATCAGCGCTGTGTCTTTTATCTTCAGGCCCGCGCTCTTTGCGGTACAAAAGGCGTTTATGGCCGAATTTATGCCTACCGCCGTTGTATCGCTTACGAGAAAGAGCATGTCTATATCGGATGCCGTGCGCCTCGATAAATGCTCCATGCCCGCTTCGTTATCTATAACCGTGAATTTGTATTTCCCCGCCAGGGCGGCAAGGTATTCCCTTAATATATTATTTATCGCGCAGTAACAACCCGGGCCTTCGGGTCTGCCCATGACAAGAAGGTCGAATCCGTTTCCCTCGCTAAGCGCCTCTTCCAGCCTCAAGCCGAAGAATTCGCTTTTGGAAAATCCGCCTGGGGAGCGCTTTTTAACCTCTTCCCTTATGTCCGCTATGGTATCCCCGCAGGCAAGTCCCAGCGCCGCGCTTAGATTGGAATTAGGATCGGCATCTACTGCCAGGACAGGCTTGTCGATATTCAAGAGGTAGCGCGTAAGCATGGCGGAAATCGTTGTCTTGCCTACCCCGCCCTTGCCCGCTATCGCTATAATGTATGCCATATCTTTATAGTTTAACGCTCGGAAATAACTTCATATCCGTATGCGGCAGAAATAACGCCGCGCTGTAATTATTCATAAAAGACGCGCTGGTGCTCAAATCCAGGTACGCTGTTTTATCCGCTATCATCTTTGCCGCGTCACTCGCCTCGCTCGATAAAAGGCACATCTTGGCCCCTGCCACCGACGTATTCCCGAGAAAAATAAAATTCTTTTCCGCCAGATCCGGTAAAAGCCCTATATTGATAGCCGACCGGATATTCAGGGCAGTGCCCAGCCCGCCCGCGATGAAAACATGTTTTATGTCTTCCTTCCCGAACCCGGCCTCTTTCAGCAGTACCTCAATGCCGGTATAGATAGCTCCTTTTGAATGTATTAAATTTTTTATGTCATTTTCGTCCACGGTTATATCTTTGCCTGTGGCTGAATCCCCGGCTTTTACAAGCACCGCTTCTTTTACCCCATCGAAATCCCTGATCTCGCATACGGTGTTCTGCTTCATCCTGCCCGAGCGGTCTATTATTCTATTTTTCAACAGTTCGCTTATTATATCCACTATCCCGGAACCGCATATGCCTTTTGGAGGCATATCGCCGATAGTCTGGACCTCAAGAGAATTCTTTTTTATGGAGATATTCTGTATGGCTCCCTTCATGGCCCGTACCCCGCACTTAAGGCCGCCCCCTTCGAAACAAGGGCCGGCCGAGGTGGAACATGCCATCAGCCATTCTTTGTTGCCAAGCACTACCTCGCCGTTCGTGCCTAAGTCTATGAAAAGACAAAGGTCTTTTGCCTTATCCATGCCCGAGGCAAGGATACCGGCTATTATATCTCCGCCCACATAGCTCCCGATGCACGGGAGGCACGCGAGCAGGCCCCTTGGATTTATCTTTATCCCGGCCTCAGCCGCCCTTATCACAGGCATAAAATTAACAGCCGGTATGTACGGGTCTTTTCGTATCTGTGCCGGGTCTATCTTTAAAAGCAGGTGCGTCATCGTGGTGTTTCCAGCGCAGGTAACCGCTGTCACGTCATCCAGGGTAAGCTTCGCTCCGCTAACAAGGCTGTCGATGAGGGTATTTACCGTATCCACTATCGCGTGGTGCAGTTTTTCCAGGCCTTTCTCATGCTGGGCAAAAATAATCCTTGAGATGACATCCTCACCGAAATCCACCTGTGGATTATAACTTGCCTTTGAGCCGGCCACTTTCCTGGAATTCAGGTCCACAAGGTAAGCCACTATAGTGGTCGTGCCTATGTCTATGGCCACACCGAAATTTTCCCCGGACCTGTTGCCGGGTTCAATAAGTACGGCCTCGGTTGTGCCGTTCCTGTTCCCCAGGGTTACGGTAACTTCCCAGTCACTTTCCCTTAAAAGCCTTGGCAGTCTTTTTATATTGCTGAGTCCTGTCTGTATTATATGGATTTCCTTGTGATGCTTTTTTATCTCCCTCAACAGTCTGTCCGCGTCCCCTATATTGTCGTCAATGGTAGGCCTGGGCAGTTTTAGAAAAAGCTTTGTGGATAACGGGCCGTGCTTGAAAACTTTTGAAGCGGCGCTGTAATGTTCTTCCTCTATTTCTTCTACCGGCGTATAAAGCCCTGCCAGGCGCTTGGCCTTCAATTCCTCCGTAAGTATCTCGAGGTCTCCCAGCCTGGATTCTTCGGGTACAAATACCTCCATGTTCGATTCGGGCGTGGTCCTGCAGGCAAGAGCATAACCCATTTCCCGTTCTTTTTCGGTAATCCTGCCGCTATCTTCTGTTATATAATCGCCTTTTTTGATCACAACCTTGCATCTCCCGCACACACCCTCACCGCCACAGCTGTTATAAATATGTATACCTGTCTTTAAAGCAGCTGTCAGTAAATCCGTACCCCTGTCTATAAGCACGGATTTACGCTCCGGTAAAAAAGTTATCTTGAATTCTTCCATAAGAATTAAACCCAGCACTTTCTACTTCAAAACATATCTTTATAGTAGAAAATGCTGGGTCGTTTTGGTCATACTAAAATTTTATTTTTGTATAACCTTTAACTCTGTTCCGTCGTCCGGGCAGTACTGCACATCTGAGCCGAATTGCTTGCCGCAAACAGGACAGAACTTGGCGTCCATTGCGTCGCCTATAAGCGCTCCGCCTGCCGCGCCAGCGGCGCCGCCTATCAGCGCGCCTTCAGCCGTATGCCCTGACTGGTGGCCGATTATAGCGCCCGCGCCTGCCCCTACCAGGCCGCCTACGCCCGCGCCTTTCTGCGTGCTTGTACAGCCTGCCGCTATAACCAATACCAGCAATAATACTAATACCGTATATTTTTTCATAGCGCACCTCTCAAATTTTGTGAAACAAAATTTAATCCCGAATCCGCCCTTATACCCGCGTATATACGGCGTGGGACCTTTCTTTTCCCTTTGTTTTAATTATAACAAACTTCAACGGCGTTAACAATATATTTTTATCTGATCATCCCGATCCTGTTGGGCGGCCAATATATCAAGAACGCCTTGCCCAGCAGGTACTTCCTGGGCATGAAGCCCCAGTACCTCGAGTCGCGGCTGGAAATACTGTTATCCCCCAGCACGTAATACGCGTCCGCCGGGATAGTGATAACCTGGCCCTCCATGCCGAACTCTCCCCTGTTATAATACCTCCTGCCTGTTATGGATTTTTCTTCCACGGGGACATTGTTTATCATGATGGCGCCGCCGGAGATCTCGATATTTTCACCGGGTAAACCCACAAGCCTTTTTATAAAATCCTTTTTTTTGTCTTCCGGGGATACAAAAACTATGACATCCCCCCTTTTCGGCTGGGTAAATTTATATATGAATTTATTTACCAGTATCCTGTCACCCTCTATCAAAGTCTGCCTCATCGAACCCGTGGGTATCTTGAACGCCTGCACCACGAAAGTCCTTATTATAAGCGCGAGTATCAAGGCTATAATTATAGGCTCGACCCATTCTTTCATCAAATAACGCATCTTATCGTTCATAATACTCCTTTTTATTTTATCTAATGTTACAAAATGACACTGTCACTTTGTAACATTACTAAATTTTAAGCACAGCTAAAAAAGCATCCTGCGGTATCTGCACCTTGCCGAACTGTTTCATCCTCTTTTTTCCTTCTTTCTGCTTCTCCCATAGCTTGCGCTTCCTGGTAATATCCCCGCCGTAGCATTTCGCGGTCACGTTCTTGCCCATAGGCCTGACTGTTTCTCTCGCCACTACATTATTCCCTATTGCCGCCTGTATCGCGACTTCAAACATCTGCCTCGGTATAAGTTCTTTGAGCTTTGCCGCGAGCACCCTGCCCCTCTGCTGAGACTTATCTTTATGGACAATCGAAGAAAGCGCGTCGCACGGGTCTCCGTTTATCAATATGTCAAGTTTCACGAGATTGCCCGGCCTGTATTCGCTTATTTCATAATCAAGCGAACCATATCCCCTTGTCATGGATTTTATCTTATCATAAAAATCCACTATGAGCTCGGACAGCGGCATTTGAAAGGTAAGCTTTATCTTATCATGGGAGATATATTCCGTTGAGCTGTATTCCCCGCGCCTGGATTTCGCGAACTCTATGACCATGCTTACCGCGTCCTGGGGCACCATTATGTAAGTAGTCGCGAACGGCTCCGAGATCTCGTCTATATTCTGAGGTTCGGGCAGTTTGCTGGGATTGTCGACTTCCGTAACTTTCCCTTTTTTATCCCTTACCTTATAAACAACGCTCGGCGTGGTAATGACAAGGTTCAGGCCGTATTCCCTTTCCAGCCTTTCCTGGGCTATCTCCATGTGTAAAAGCCCGAGAAAACCTGCCCTGTACCCGAATCCCAGGGATGGGGAATTCTCGGATTCATACACAAAGGATGAATCGCTTAATTCTAATTTTTCAATAGCGCTTTTGAGAAAATCAAAATCTTTGGCGTTCACTGGATAGATACCGCAAAACACCATGGGCTTGAGCTGCTTATAACCAATCAGGGGCTTGTCCGCGGGCCGCCTGGCTTCTGTAATGGTGTCCCCGTTCTTTACGTCCTTGGCTTCTTTTATCTGGCAGACGGCATAGCCGACCTCCCCGCATGAAAGGCTGTCCACAGGCTCCATCTGGGGCCTGAGTATGCCTACTTCCTGGACCTCATATTTTTTAGAACTGGACATCATGAGTATGTTCATGCCTTTTTTGATCAAGCCATTCACGACCCTTACATAAACTATAACGCCCCTGTAAGTGTCATACGCTGAATCGAATAATAACGCCTGGAGCGGCGCGTCTTTGTCGCCAACCGGAGGAGGCACGTCCTTTATTATCCTTTCGAGAAGTTCCCTGGTCCCGGTGCCTTCTTTGGCGCTTGCCAGTATGATCTTATCATCCTCGGTTTTCAGTATCCCTTTTATCTCTTCTTTTACCCTTTCAGGGTCGGCATTCTGCAGATCGATCTTGTTTATAACGGGTATTATGGTGAGTTTTTTGTCGAGTGCGTGCTGTAAATTCGCCACTGTCTGCGCCTCGACCCCCTGTGCCGCGTCCACTAAGAGCACCGCGCCTTCGCAGGCGGATAAAGATTTCGAGACTTCATAACTGAAATCCACGTGGCCGGGAGTGTCTATGAGGTTCAACTCGTAAATATCCCCGTCCGCCGCCTTATACGACATCCTTACGGCGCTCGCTTTAATAGTGATCCCGCGCTCCCGCTCAAGGTCCATGTCATCAAGCAGCTGCTCCCTGAATTGCCGCTTATCAACTGTGTTCGTAATCTGGATAAGCCTGTCCGCGAGCGTGGACTTGCCGTGGTCTATGTGAGCAATAATACAAAAATTCCTTATCTTGCTTTTATCCATAAATCAATACCCGTTAGCGCTATTATAGGCTGAGGGCGAGGTTTTTACCGAAATCCAGATAGGACTTGGCTATTTTTTCGCTGGAGGCTTCCGCGTATATCCTTAAAATGGGCTCTGTCCCTGATAATCTCAAAATCAGCCAGCTATTGTCTTCCATTATGAATTTATGCCCGTCGGAAGATTTTACCTCTCTTACGTTTTTGCCGCAGATTTGTTTCGGCGGATCGGTCTTTAACAACTCCATCAGTTTTTTCTTTTTATCGTCAGGATACTCCATGTCTATCCTTTGATAAACGAATGAGCCGTATTCCTTTTCCACATCTTTCAGTATTTCCAATATTCCCTTCTTCCTGTACGCCATCATCTCGACAAGAAGCGCGCCTAGAAGCATCCCGTCCCTTTCGGGCATGTAATTTTTCACGCCTATGCCGCCCGATTCTTCCCCTCCTATAAGGATATCTTCGTCCAGCATCAGCCTGCATATGTATTTGAAGCCGACGGGTGTTTCGTATAGCTTCAGGTTATATTTTTTGGCTATAAGGTCTATAAGTGTGGTATTCGATACGGTCTTTACGACCCCGCCTTTCCATTTCCTGTCTTCTATGAAATGGAGCAATAACAGCGCCATTATCTGGCCCGCGCCCATGAACTTTCCGCCCGGGATAACAGATCCTATCCTGTCCGCGTCCCCGTCATTTACTATACAGATATCGTATTTAGCTTTTTTGTCCTTCATCGCCTTAAAAGGCGCTTCCAGGTTTTTCGGAATAGGCTCGGGGTTCACGCCTCCGAACAACGCGTCCCTGCCCGTCCTCATCTGCGTGACCTTTATCTTTGTGCCCTTCAGGATCTCGGGTATATAGCCGTCTCCCACCCCGTGCATGCAGTCGACCAGCACGTTTATTTTCGCGTCCTTTAAACGCTTAAGGTCCACATAGGCCTTGGCGAATTTCATGTAATCTTTTTTCAGATCACCGAGCATTATCATCCCGGACTCAAGGCCTTTTTTAAGCTCCATGATCTTTACCGGGTTTTTTGCCAGGAGCGATTCCACGGATTTAGTGATCCCCTCGTCAGCGGTGCCGGCGTACGGCGCTTTTATCTTCAGGCCGTTATAATAAGGGGGGTTATGGCTTGCCGATAACATCAGGCCGCCTGATAGCTTTTTATTTTTTATGGCAAAGCTTACGAGCGGGGTAGGGACCGCCTTGTCCGAAAGCATGACCTTTATACCGTTTCCGGCCAGGACCTCGGCAGCGAGTTCGGCGTATTTTTCGGACAGAAATCTCCAATCATAGCCTATCACAAAAACCGCGCCTTCTTTTTTAAAATGGTCCGCCACCGCCTGCGAAGCTATCCTTACATTTTCAAATGTAAAATCCTCTGAAATTATCGCCCTCCATCCGTCTGTCCCGAATTTAATGCCCATCTTGCCTGTCCTTTCCTTTCTATTATGCGTGTAATCTTCTTACCGCTTCTTTTTTATCCTCGGCTCCGAAAAAGTATGACCCCGCTACCAGTATATTGGCGCCCGCGTCAATGACCGCCTTCGCGTTTCTGTCATTTATACCGCCGTCGACCTCGATATTCCCGGAATATATTTTTCTCAAAGCCCTTATTTTCGGCAATACGCTTTCTATAAAACTCTGCCCTCCAAATCCCGGATGGACCGACATAAATAAAACCATGTCTGCGTCTTTCAACGCGCCTTCTATACACAGGGGTGAACCCGGATTTAAAGATATCCCGGCCTTTTTTCCATAGGATTTTATTTGTTTTAAAACTTCTATTATTCTTTTCTCATCGACTTTTCCAGCTGTTTTTGATGTTCCTTTTCTGGTTACTGGCTGCTGGCTGCTGTTTTCTTCCAACGAGTATGCCTCTGCATGTATCGTTATGATATCGCTCCCGGCTTCCGCGAAATCTTTGATGAATTTATGCGGTTCTTCTATCATAAGATGCGTATCCAGTGTCATGGAAGTGCATTTCCTTGAGGCAGCCACTATCAAAGGCCCTATCGTGATATTGGGGACAAAATGCCCATCCATCACATCGAGATGTATCATGTCCGCGCCCGACTCTTCAATTTTTTTTATCTCTTCCTTGAGTATTGAAAAATCCGCCGATAATAAGCTGGGAGCTACGGATATTTTGTCATTCATAAATACCTCGTTATAAATCCAGGTTTTTTTCTATCTCTTTCTGTTCCGCGTCATCAAGCTCCCCTATCATGGCTATGTTCAGCCCGGAAGCGTTGAATATATCCCTGCCCACGCGCATTATGTCGTCCGCCGTTACAGAATCGGCTTTCTTTATGATCTCCTTGGCGTCCGGCAGTTTGTTCAATGATGTAACGTGATCCCCAAGCCACAGCATGTGTTCCACCGTATCTTCCAGCGCCATGAGCAACTGGACTTTAAAGAACTCCTTCGCCCTCTTCAGTTCATCTTGCGCGACCTGTTTTTCTTTGATCTTTTTCAACTCTTCCAATATACAGATGACCGCCTCTTTGGCTTTCTTATGTTCGGTGCCGGCATGTACCACGAACGCGCCTGTCTCGTTATATTTTTTAACCTCCGCGCCTATCTCATACGCGAGGCCTTTTTGCTCCCTTATGTTCTCAAATAACCTGGATGACATATTTCCGCCCAGGATAACATGCAATAACGCCAGCGCGTACCTGTCTTCGTGCGACCTCCCGAAAGAATGAAGCCCTATGCATAAATGCGTCTGCGCCGTATCCTTGCGCATGATCTTAATGCGGGGTTTTGACTGATCCCTGCGAAATGCCTCGGGAGAAGCGGATGCCGCATCGGGAGCCGCCGCGAATATACCCCTGATATCGTCCTCTATCGCGCTGTGATCTATATTCCCGCACAAGGCGACGACTATGTTTTTCGCTGTATAATGTAAGTCCCTGTACCTTGCCATATTTTCCTTCGTGATGGAACTTACCGAGTCCATTGTACCTGCTATGGAAAAACCCAGCGGGTTCCCGGGCCACATGATCTCGGTCAGCAAATCGTGTACATGATGGCTGGGGAGGTCATGGTACATCTTTATCTCTTCTATAATGACCCCTCGCTCCCGCTGGAGCTCGTCTTTGTCCAGGCCGGCGTTCAGCACCATATCGGACAGAACCTCGAGCGCTATGCCCGTATGTTTGAAACTGACTTTCGCCAGGAAACAGGAGGTCTCTTCCGCGGTAAAGCCATTCAGGGAACCGCCCCTGCCTTCTATTTCTTCCTTTATTTTCCTGCAGCTTCTTGAAGGCGTGCCCTTGAAAAGCATGTGTTCCAGAAAATGGGACATGCCGGAATTCTTTTCATCTTCATTCCTGGAACCCGCCCTTATCCATATGCCTATCGCCATGGATTCCATGGCGCTCATATGGTTGGTGACGAGTGTCAGGCCGTTATCAAGAATTGTTTTTTTGTACATGTAAATCCAGGTAGCCCTGTAATATCAGCTGCGCCGCTATTTTATCAAGATTTTTTTTTCGTTTCTTTCTGGACATATCCGCTTCCAGAAAAATCCGTTCGCCCTGCGCCGTGGTAAGGCGCTCGTCTATCATTTCCACGCGGATACTGATCTCTTTTTTTAATTCGTTCGCGAACTCTATGGCGCGCTTCGCGCTCTTGCCCTCGGTGCCGTCCATATTGAGCGGCAGCCCTATGAGCAACACGGCCGCGCCGTGTTCCCGTATCAGGGTGTCTATTTTCTTTAAATCTTGCTTTATACCCCTGCGCTCTATCGTACCCACGGCCTGGGCTATTATATTCATCGCGTCGCTTACGGCTACGCCTATGCGTTTCTCTCCGAAGTCAAGCGCCATTATCCTATGCATTTTATTTAAAAGCCCCGAATGTCCTGACCAGGTCTTTTACCTCCTGGGCCCTTGCCTTGTCACAGACAAGCGTGCCCGACTTTGTCTGGACTATGATTATATTTTTAAGCCCTATGGCCCCTATCTTATGGTCCTTGTCCCCCACTATAATGGAATTCTTCACGTCTATCACGCTGGCGTTAGAAAGCATGATATTCCCGTCCGCATCTTTGTCATATATTTCTTCGACGCTCGACCATGACCCTATATCCACCCAGTCGAAATTCGATTTAACGCAGAAGATCCTGCCGCGCTCGCTCTTTGAAGCGGGCTCCATTACGGCGTAATCTATCGATATCGGCTTAAACCTGGAATACTCATTTTCGAGCATCAGGGCATAGCCTGATTTTCCTTCGAACCTGACCGCGTCCTCAAGGCTGTAATAGACGTCCGGCATGTACTTTTTCATCGCGCTCAATATGGAACTGGTTTTCCATATAAATATCCCGCTGTTCCATAGGTATTTTTTGTTCCTATAAAATGCCTCGGCCCTTGCCCTTTTCGGCTTTTCTATAAATCTCTTTATGCCGAGATATCCCCGGAATTTTTTCCCGGTTTCCATATATCCGTACCCGACCGAAGGATAAGCCGGCTTTATGCCTATTGTCAAAAGGTTACCCTCTTTAGCCGCGGCTTTCTCCGCGGAAACAAGGTCCTTGAAAAATGCCTTTGTGTTTTTTATCATATGGTCCGCGGGCAAAATAACCATTGCCGCGTCCCCGAACCTCTTTTTGAGAATGAGGGCGCTGAGACATATCGCGGGCGCGGTATCCCTGCCGAAAGGTTCCAGGATGATGTTTTCTTTTTTAAGGCTTGTTATGTAAGGTCTCAGGCTGGAAAACTGGTTTCTGGCGGTTATGAGGAATATGTTTTCCGCGGGTAAATTTTCTTTTAATCTCTTGATGGTCTCCTGGATCATCACATTCCTTGTCCCGAGCGATATCACATGTTTGGCCTTGCCTGCCCCGCTCTTCGGCCACAACCTTTCGCCTTTGCCGCCGGCCATTATAACTGCGTACATAGATTCTCCTATCATAAAGGTTGAATTATTAAAGGTCCAACCTTTATTTTTTTAGTTTCCTTATGAAATTCCCTACTTTTTTCACCAAATCTTTCTTTCCAATATTCTCCTCTATTACCTTCACTATCGCGCTCCCCACAATAACCCCGTCCGCGGCCTTGAGGACTTCTTTTACCTGTCTATGGGTCGAAATGCCAAAACCCGCGCAAACCGGTATCCGGACAAACTTTTTTATGTTTTTTATATTCGCCGTCAGCTCTTTAGGCAATTTCTTTCTAGCGCCTGTTATGCCGGTAAGCGAAACATAATAAATAAATCCTGCTGAAGCGTTTCCGGCCTTTTTTATCCTTTCCAAAGGACTGGTCGGCGCCAGCAGGTGGACCACCGGAAAATCGTATTTATCCGCGATCACGCGCAATTCTCCGGACTCTTCCACTGGGAGATCGGGTATGATAACACCGTCCACGCCGGCGCGCGCCGCGTCTTTTACGAACTTTCCGAGCCCGTAATGAAAAACCAGGTTGTAATACAGCATAAAAACTATGGGGGTATCTATTTCCGATCTGGCGTTCCTGACCAGGTTAAAAACGCCTGCCAGGGTAGTTTTGCTTTTAAGGCCGCGCTCCGCCGCCTTCTGGATAGTAGGGCCGTCCGCTATGGGGTCCGAAAAAGGCACGCCAAGTTCAATAATATCCACGCCTGAGGCGGATAGCTCGGAAACCAGCTTTCTTGTAATTCCCAAAGAAGGGTCTCCCGCCATTATAAAAGCGATAAATGCCTTCCTGCCGGTTTTCCGCAGTTCTCTGAATTTTCTATCTATGCGATTTAACATAAACCTTTAACTATATCTATATCTTTATCCCCCCTGCCGGATAAACACACGATTATGATCTTACCCCTTTTTATTTTAGGTGCCAATTTCTTTACCGCGTAATACAAGGCGTGGCTCGATTCCAGCGCAGGGATAATGCCTTCTTCTTCGGTCAGCATCCTGAATCCCTCAAGCGCTTCTTTGTCACTGACCGCGGTATATTCGGCCCTGGCAATGTCCTTGTAATAAGAATGTTCCGGCCCTGTTCCCGGGTAATCAAGCCCCGCGGATATGGAATGGGCTATTTTTACCTGGCCGAATTTATCCTGCAGAAGATAGCTCTTTGTCCCGTGTAAAATCCCTACCGCGCCTTTACAAAGGCTTGCCCCGTGTTTTTCCGTATTGATGCCGAGGCCGCCCGCTTCCACGCCTGTAAGTTTTACGCTTGTATTAAAAAATGGATGAAAAAATCCTATGGCGTTACTCCCGCCGCCTACGCACGCCACCATATAATCGGGAAGTCTTCCTTCACATTTAAGGATCTGCTTTTTTGTCTCCCTTCCTATTACCGACTGGAAATCCCTGACTATCATGGGATACGGATGAGGGCCTATGGCGGAGCCTATTATGTAATACGTGTCTTTTACATTCGTGACCCAATCCCTTATGGCTTCGCTTGTGGCGTCTTTCAGTGTACGGCTGCCGGAATAAACCGGTATTACCCTCGCCCCTAAAAGTTTCATCTTGAATACATTCAGCGCCTGCCTGTGTATGTCTTCTTCGCCCATATATACATCGCATGAAAGCCCGAACAACGCCGCGCTGGTAGCCGTGGCCAATCCATGCTGGCCCGCCCCTGTCTCAGCTATGACACGCTTCTTGCCCATCTTGACTGCCAGAAGCGCCTGGCCAAGGGTATTGTTTATTTTATGGGCGCCTGTATGAAGAAGGTCTTCTCTTTTCAAATATATTTTTCTGCCTGCTTTTTTGGATATATTCCCGGCAAGATAAAGAGGGGTGGGCCTTCCCGCGTAAGAGTTCAGCAGGCTATCCAATTCTTTCCTGAACTTAGCGTCTTTTTGAGCTTTTTTATACTCTTTTTCCAGTTCGCCAAGCGCGGCCATAAGGGTTTCTGGAACGAACTTCCCTCCGAATACCCCGAATTTTCCATTTCTGTCAGGCAACATATATAGCTCCTATATAGAATATAAATTATATAGAAAAAAAGGTGAGGTGTCAATAGAACAAAAAAATAAACCCCGCACGCTGCTTTTTTCAACAGCGTACGGGGTTATATCTAACTGACAGATTATACTTATATCGTGCCTTGCAACGCCTTGATTACATTAGGATTATTATTGTCCAGCGTTTTAAGAGAAAAACCTTCTTTGTATTCATCAAACAAGGTGTTATATGCCTGCTGTGATTCTGTTGTCAGTGCCTGTACGATGATTACTTTCCCCATATCTACCTTGTCTTCAATACTTTTCTTTATTTCTTCCGGAGTCATGTTGATAGCTACAATAACGGCTATTTGACTGGGCGGCATGACGCTCACGGCTCCAATGAAATACGGCTGTTTCTCTCCGGTAACAAATTTTTCGCTGAACAACACGGGATTTACCGTTGAATCCGAAAAATTATACGCGTTACCGTCTTTGGTAACATCGGCTCCTGCCAATCTGACGGATGCCATGCCTATGATATAATCTACCGGGCTGGTAACATTGCTTACAACGCTGTTTAAATCAGCCCCATTCAACTTAATCTCCGCGACAGCCTTGTTGCCTTGGAGTTCGCTTATAAGGTCTGCTCCGAATACCGTGGCATTGGAAGCCAGTTTTTTGCCGTCTTGCGTGTTTTTCACGGTATCTTCTACCTTTTTAACCACGTCTGTGCCGTCTGTCTGCTGGTTAAGATTGGCCATCGCCTGGTATGCGTAGCTTGATTGCGCCATAAAAAACATGCCAAGGATAGCTATGCATGCGATAAACATTGTTCTGCTCAACTTCATACACTCCTCCTTTGTTTAGTCGTTCTTTAAAGACGACCTGTATAAGTTCTCATCTGTTTCGGTTGTAACCCTGGGGCTGATCACAACGTATGAATAGCCCTTATCCGCGAGTATATTTATCAGCGTAGGGGTGTGGAATCCGCCTGCCACAAGCGCGGCAATCTTCACATTGTCTTTTGCCATCCTCTCTTCGGTTTTCCTGACAAAAACCCTGTCCCTTTCCCCCGCTGTTCCATAGAATTTTTCTATCGCCGCCATATTATCGCTTAAAGCGTAATAATTACCCGGTATATCAAGGCCTAGTCCCAATTCGTCCGATTTTTCTTTTAATAAATTTGTCCACGCCTGAGGGTCAAAATCTCTTTTATTTTCGATAAAATAATTATATTCTTCAGGGACCACTTTTACATTCAGCATCTTATTCATGATGGACATCGCCTTTGAGATCCTGTAAACCTTTTTCTGGCTGGGATTCTCTGATATCGCCTCCTGTATCTTGTCTTCCAATAAAGGCTCTTCTCTGAAAAGTTTATTTACATTAAGCTTTTTGAGCGCTTCCTGATATTCATCGTAGATTTCCTTTTCTTCATCGCCGGCTTCCCCGTTCCTGATCTTTGCCAGGTCGATTTTCTGCTCCATTTCATTTATTTTCATAAGATTATCAAAGTGGACAAACTCCTCCGCACTTATGCCTTTTTCCTGCATAATATCATTCAGGGCTTTATAATAAGTCAGGAGATCTGTGTCTTCGTTCTCATAATCTTTTTTGGCTTTATCCAGGACCAAGAGGTCGGCATTGTATAGTTTCGCCTTGATCGCGTCCAGCGCCGCTATAGATTTGTTCACATAGTCTAAAGCGCTGTCTTTAAACCTGTCCATCTCCCACAAAGCGTTTTTATTTTCATCGTAAAGCGCCTTGTCTTCTATGCCCTGGAATGACACGGGATAATCGTATGTAAGGCTGAGATAATCTACCCCCGTGATAGTCGCGTCTTTAAGAAGTTTTTCGGCGGCCTCTGTTCTCGCGTCCAAGCCGGCCTCTTTCCGCAAATAAGAAAAATCCTTATCCGTACTGTTGCCTTCCCTTAATATCAAGTTCAATCCATAACCGTCTATCAGCGACTCGAGTATGGACGAGATATTTTTCTGCGCTTCATAATTCGCGTGCGCGTCCTGAATATGAACGATTAATTTCCCGTTTGTGCCTTCATAACTTTCTATGATTGAGCCATATTGATCCGGAATGGTTATATCATTTAAAGGTAGGGGGCTGTTTGATACCGCTGTTTTTTCTGTCTCGCTATCAGCGGGCTCCGTCGCGGTTCCCGGCTGAGCTTTTTCCACAATCGCGCCTTCCTGTTTTTCTTCAATGCCTTTCAACGCCTTTTGTCGTTTTTCCCATATTGTTTCAGCATAAGACACGCCGGCCCCGATTGCAATGATAACAATAATCGCGCTTAGAACCTTGAAAAATCTAGTCATAAGTCCCCTTTTCTGATTTATTAAATAGATTTTAAAACTATTAATAGTATACCTGCTCCCTATAATCTTGTCAAGTATTTCTTAATCTATCACTATCTCGCATTGAGGTATGGAGTTAAGGAACATTTTTCCATAAAATTTGTTTATTATCCTGCTGTCAAGCACAGCTATTATGCCCGTATCTTTTTTACTGCGGATCAGTCTGCCGAAACCTTGTTTGAATTTAAGCACCGCTTCCGGAAGGCTGTATTCTAAAAAAGCGTCTCCCCCTCTTTTTTCTATGTCTTCCATCCTTGCCTCCGTCACAGGATGGTCAGGTACCGCGAAGGGCAGCTTTGTTATGATGACATTGGAAAGCGCGCCGCCCTGGACGTCTATGCCCTGCCAGAACGTATCCACCCCGAAAAGCACCGAACCCGATTCTTTTTTAAAACTGGCGAGCATCTTGCTCCTGCTCAGGCCGCTGCCCTGTCTTAAAAAATTAAATCCTTTCTGGATAAGGTATCCTTCCAATTCTTCGTAAACAGTGTTCATCAAAGAATAGCTGGTAAAAAGCACGAACGCGCTGCCATTAGTCAGCCCCAGATACCTCTTTATCCTGTCAGCCGCCTTGACAGCGTAATCAGTCACGTTATCGGGATAGGGCATGTCCTTGGCTATATACATCCTGACCTGGTTTTTATAGTCAAAGGGCGAGCCGAGTTTCATTTCTATAGACCTTTCAACTCCCACCCGGTCTTTAAAGTATTTGAACGAACCTTTATTCACCGAAAGCGTCGCGCTTGTAAGGATGATCGGCCTCGCCTCGCTGAAAAGCTGCCCCTTTAATATCTCCCCTACGTTTACAGGGGCCATATTTATGGAGACCTTGTTTGTTTTTTTGCCCCTGAAACATTCCATCCAATATACGTAATTTTTCTTTGACTGGTTAAGTATAGCCTCTACAGAATCCTTTAACGTGTCCACCTTTTTTATAAAACCCGCTATCTCGAGCTCTTCTTCCCTGTCTTTCAGGCTCTTTTTCGTTGCCGAAAGCGACTCGGCCAGTTCTCTGAGAGGCAGTGAAAGGTTGTTCTCTATGAAATTTTTATGCCTTATTTTCAGCGTATCGGAATTCCCTTTTTTCGCGTTCGCCTCGAAATAATCTTCCGCGGCCTTAAAAAAAGTGTCTGATCTCCTGCGGATCTCTTCCACCAATTCCATGCTGGCCTGGTCCCCTGTGGCCAGTAAAAACCCTTTTTGCTTTTTCAGGTTGAATAAAAGGTCAAGCAGGTACTTGATGCCCGTATTCGACACGCCCGCTCCCAGATGTTCGGTAGCGACGTTTTCTATACTGTGCGCTTCGTCAAAAACAAGCGCTCCCCATTCAGGAAGCATGCTTTTTTGTTCTTTAGCAAGCGCCATGTTCGAAAAAAACAGGTGGTGGTTCACGACCAGCATCCCCGCCCCGCTTATCTTTTCCCTGGCGCCCTGGAAAAAACATTTTTTATAGTACTGGCATTTCTTGCCAAGGCATGTTTCCGGCTCGGAAGAGACCATGCCCCAGACCTTTGGATCAGGCTCCTCGTCCATGTCATAAAGCGTGCCGTCCTGCGTTTTATAAGACCAGGCAAAGAGCCTGGTATATTCCTTCAGTTCATACTGGTCGGAAAAAAGGTCTTTCTGGTGGAACTCGGACCTGTGGAGCCTCCTCAGGCACAGGTAATTATTCCTTCCCTTCACAAGCACCGCCTTGAAACTCCTGCCCAGCGCTTTTTCCAGAAAAGGTATGTCCTTATGCACGATCTGTTCCTGGAGGCTGATGGTATTTGTGGAGATTATGGCAGGGGGATTATTTTGAAGCGCGTATTCCGCGAGAGGCACAAGATATGCAAAGCTTTTGCCTATGCCTGTCCCCGCTTCGACTATCAAATGTTCCGAATGGCTTATTGCGCTGCCGATAGCCTCTGCCATTTCTATCTGCTCGTGCCTTACTTCGTACCCGGGCATGGCTTTGGCTACAGGACCGCCTTTATCGAAAATTTTCTTTATCATTTTTTCTTGAAGAAAGATATCCTCTTTTCCTCTCCTCTTGCCAGCCGCCTGATATTCGGTTTATGCTTATAGACTATTATCAGGCATAAGAGGCACATGAAGATGACTATTTCAGCGGGCTCGCCGAACGCGAGCGTAAAAATGGGGATAGAAATGACGGCTATGATAGACGCGAGAGATACGAATCCGCTTATGAAAAATGTAATAAGCCACACTAAAAAACCGAGCCAGAATATTTTCGGTATAAGGCCTATGGCCACTCCCGCGCTGGTAGCGACGCCTTTACCTCCCTTGAATTTAAGGAACAGCGTCCAGTTGTGCCCTGCTATGGCCGAGAGGCCGATCAATATCCTGTAAAGCTCCGGCCGGGTAACCGGCGCAAAAAACAGGACCATAGGGGCGATACAAGCCACGCATACAAGGCCTTTTGCCGCGTCCAGTATCAGGACTATTATGCCCGGGACCTTGCCTATGACCCTGAACACGTTGGTAGCCCCCACGTTGCCGCTGCCGTATTCGCGTATATCTATGCCCTTCATGATCTTTCCGAATATATAAGCTGTAGGTATCGAACCTATGACATAAGCCGCCGCGAACCCCAAAACTAATATAAAATATTCCACATGCTCTCCCTTCTCGTAAGGTAAGATTTATGACAGTGTCATAAATCTTACCTTAACGAGGCTTAAATTCTTTTTTCCTGAACTTTATGACTACGGGAATACCTTCCAGTTTCAATTTTTTCCTGAACACATTGATCAAATGGCTTTTTTCCGTATTTTTTATGACCTCGGGGTTCTTCGCTACGATCTCGAACTCCGGGGGGGAATTTTTCAGCTGCCTTACGGAATAAAGCCTCGCGGGGTTGAACTCTATGGATTTCAGGATAGCGTTCAAATCGCTTGTTGAAAAATTCTTCCTGGAGCTTTCCGCCAGCCCACGCGCGAGATCTATTGCTTCGTTCAAATTTATCTTTTTTAACGCGGACATGAAAACAATGGGCGCGTTGTACATAAACCTGATGTCCTCTCTTATTACTTTTTCATATCCTGCCTTTTTCACGCTTTCCTTTTCCGCGAGGTCCCATTTATTTATAGCCAGGACGAACGGCTTGAAATTCTTCTGCACGATATCTATTATCCTGCGGTCCTCCTGTGTTATTCCCGCGGGCGCGTCCGCCAGGATCACGACAGCGTCGCTCCGCCTGATGCTTTCTTCCGTCCTCAATATGCTGAAATACGTAACAGCGTCTTTTATCTTGCTCTTCGCCCGTATACCCGCGGTATCAATTATGATAAAGGAATGCCCGTCTTTCTCAAAATAAGTATCTATGGAATCTCTTGTGGTGCCGGGGATATCGCTGACCGTTATTCTTTCTTCCCCGAGCAGGCTGTTGACAAAAGAGGATTTTCCCGCGTTCGGCTTACCCACGATGGCGAGTTTTACGGCTCGCTCAAAGCCTCTTGCCTGATTTGCGGATTCAGGGATATTGCGCACTACAATATCCAGGAGATCGCCTATGCCGCGTCCATGGAGGCTGGATATGAACATGGGCTCCCCGAAGCCCAGTTTATAAAAGTCGTCCAAATCCCGGGCATCTATTTTTTCATCCACCTTGTTTACGGCGAGCGTGATGTTTTTATCTGTTTTCCTGAGGATGCCGCATATCTTATGGTCCAGCTGCATGATGCCGTCATTGATATCGCACACAAAAATAAGCTGGTCCGCCTCTTTCACGGCGGACATTATCTGGTTTTCGATGAGCCTCTGGAGTGAACGATTATCATGCGGATCCACGAAATCCAGGCCAGGCGTATCCACTAATTCGAACGTCCTGCCGGACCAATCTACGACAGCGGCTATCCTGTCGCGCGTGGTGGGCCCGAATTCCTCCACTATAGCCTTGCGCTTTTTCAATATCCTGTTGAACAGCGTGGATTTGCCTACATTGGGCCTGCCGACTATAGCTACTTTATGGAGATTAGACTTTATGGTTTTCATTGAACTGCTTCGAGCCGCGCCAGATATAATCTATCGCGGAAAGCACCGTAAAAAGAATCGCGGGGTAAAGGAAAAACCTGTGGTATTTAAACGCGGCCAGAAAAACAAGTATCGTCAGCATCTGGAAAAGCGTGGTGGCCTTTCCCAGCCAGCTCGGTTTTATCTTCAGCTCTCCCTTGATAAAATATATGACCACCGAACCGAGGACTATGACCACGTCCCTGCTTATGACTATCAAGACCGCCCACGCCGGTATGCGCAGGCTTTCCGGAAAAATCTTTATCATGCTCAGAACAATGAACGCGCTTATTATCAAAAGCTTGTCCGCTATGGGGTCCAAGACCCTGCCCAATTCCGTAACCTGGTTCTTCAACCTCGCTATGCTTCCGTCCACGGCATCGCTCAGCGTAGCTAGTACAAATATACCGAGCGCGACAAATCTCAGGTATTCCCTGCCTTCGCCGTAATACAACACGGAGGCTATGAAAAAAGGTATTAATAATATGCGGAATATGGAGATTTTATTTGCGAGATTCATTTATATATTGTAGGGGGGGGTCGCGACCACCCCCTACTTCCAAATTTCTTTCAAATATTTCGGTATCCCGGTCGCTTCTTTGGGGCCGACAAGCACCTGCCACCCGGAAACATCTTCCAGTTTGCCGCTCAGGACAGCCACATAACCCGGGATTATTATCTTTTTATGGGAGACCACGCTTTCCAGTCCTATTTTTTTCATGGTCTCGGCTATTATCTCGGGAGTGAATTTCTCCGCCGCCCACGCCGTAAGCACGCTCATGCCTTCCGAATCGGTAACCAGGAGGTAAGCGGAATTTCCTCCCGCTTCTATTTCCGGGGCAACGGTATAAAAAGTGAGGGAAAAATTAGTGGTCACCATGACAGGCGAGTTTTCATCGGGTGAACCGAATTTATACAGTTTAGGCTCCACCGTGACCGGCTTCTGCGGATCCGTATAAATATTCTGGCGCATAGTCAATATCGGCAGCAGGACATCTTCATTTACGGAATCCAGCACCACAATGCCGGCGTATTTAGCGATAAGCGTGCAGGCATCCACGACCACCTGATGCTTATCCGTATTTTTTATAAATATAATTGCTGGAAAACCGAAAGGCCTGTAATTCCGTTTAAGGCTGAGGCGCCTTATTTGTGTCAAGTCGTTCAGCGAACCGCGCAAATTCCTGAATCCCGGATCAAGCACTATTTCTTCCACGCCCATGGCGCCCGCTTCTCCGGAAAGTTTATCAAGCCCTTCAAGATTCTCCGCCTTTATACTGAGCGGGGTTTTGTGCGCCTTCGCCGCGTTGCACATGCCTTCCAGGTTCCCTGCGTCAGCGGCATGTATCAACGGCCTCGCGCCGGGACATTTCTTTAGCGCTTTGTCTATAGTTTCCGGGTCGGAACTTACCAGGATGAGTGGTTTCTTTGAATTCAAAAGAACTTTATCCAGGGCGTTTATGAACTTGTTTTGCGATGAACTTTTATTTACCAGCGCTATCATGTCTATCGCGATGCGCTGGCCCACTCTCTCGAAGATTAAGCCTTCTATCGCTTTTATCCTTGCCAGGAGTTCGGCGTCGCCAAGCGTATCGTCCACGCTCACGGCTACCAGCGTCTGGTGATAAAACGTCTTCTCGTGCCTGAAAAGGACCGTCTCCCCTCCCGCCTCCAGCGCATTATCTCCTGAGCCGAATTTTATCAGCGCGATAGGCGGTCTTGACGACTCTTCCAGCGCCTTTCTTGCCGCCACTGTTATGTCAGGGCAGTCATCGAGGCTTGCTTTCTTCATCGCGAGCTTCATCGCGAAGGCAAGGCATGTAGGGGAACCGCATTTCTTGCAATTGGTCTTGGGTAATAATTTGTAAATGTCTAAACCGGATAATGCCATTTAGAAACTCCTTTGATTTATTTTAAGAGACGCTTACTTACATCACTGGTTCCATGCTCAAAGCGGGATGCCCGGCCTTTTCAAGAAACGGCAGCAACTCTTCCGTAGTCGTGGCTATTGTTTCGTCCGCTATCTTATTTATGAGTTCGGGATCGCCCAGTTCCTCCCCTATTTTTCTAAGCCTGTCTGCCAACGCCTCTTTCAATTCTTTGGGCATCCACACCAGCCTCTTCAATCCGCCTTCCGCCGATATGAACTTTTTGCTCACTATATAGAGCCTCCCAACACCCATGAAACCCGGCGTCTGCTGTCCCCCTCCTATAGTGCCTGCCAGTGTTGAAAACGTCATTCCCACAGGGGTCATGCCCGAATATTCCCTGTTTACGACTATAACGCCGTTTGCCTCCGGGAGCACCGCTATTATGCATTCGAAACAGCCGCAGCTTGTTTCAGGCGCGTCTATGATGGAATAACCGCAAAACCTTTCCAGGGTGCGGTTGGATTTCTGGAACAGGACCTCGTTTACACCCTTCCATTCTCCTTTTAAAGGATCTATGCATTCACCTTTTTTGACAGGCTGGTTTGGGCCCGAAGGATTTAATTCATAGGACGCCTTCGCGTCCAGCCAGTTATACGCGCCGCACAGGCCGAGCCTTTCCGGTTTTATTATGCACACATGGTTAGGCGCGAAACTCTGGCAAAGTGTGCATGTCCAGAAAAGGTCAACACTCTCATCCGTCATCTTTTCCACCCTGGCGTCCCTTTCCCTGTAAGAAACGCGCGCGTCCTTTACCAATCTTTCCACATCTTCCTGTCTGGTATATATAGTGATCTGGACCTTGTTCACTATAGCGCTGAACGCGTCATGGAACCTGGCATGAAGGATCACGCCGAAATGCCTCAATTTGAATCCTTTTGCCTTTGCGTCCTTTGAAACCCTGAGCCAGCACATATCCCTCTGCCCCATATGGAATACACCCATGGCCTCGTTTAAAAAACTATGTATCTGCCTTTCAAGTATAGGCTCAAAATCCTTCTGCATCTTCCTGCCCGCTGTTTCCACGACTATACCCAGCGGGGCTGAACCGCCTTCTTCTATTTCGTCCAGTTCAGGCCCGATGACCTCTATTTTAGCGTCTTCTATTTTCGCGGCATCCACCATTTTTACATATTCAAACGCGCTTGAATATTTTCCCCCGAACTGCGCGTGCATCTGTTCTTTCCTGACCCTTTCCCCCTCGAAAGCGGCGCTATAGGGGACAGGTATGTCGATATCGGATACCTTTATCTTGATGCCTTTTACTTCTATGCCCCTGCCTATTATCTTCTCGATTTTTTCTTCCACGACAAGCGCCTCATACAGCGTAACCGGGATATTGCCTACCTCGGGCACGTCCTTGTCATTCGTAATTATAGGTATGCCCAGGCTCAGCGCGCCTAATCCCGCGGCGCACGTTATTTCATCCACATACCCCAGCGCCACGCAAAAAACAGGAAGCCTCTTCCTGCAGTAATCAAGGCATTTTTCCCACTCGCCCTTCTTGATGCCTCCGAAACTGAGCGCGGCCCTTATCGCGAAATTAACAGCGAATATAGCGGAAACTATATCCGGCCCCAGCGGGACGATATAGGTGTCGAGCCCAACCTCTACATTTTCCGCTGCCAACTGGTCCTTCATATTCTGGCCTTTTG
>JBAZEP010000015.1:0-37249 GCA_041653835.1 Candidatus Omnitrophota bacterium | reverse complement strand
ACAACAGGCTGTTCGAAAGAGTGAACGGAGAACTCGCGGTAAGATACAGCCCGCTAGGCACCGATGGGGAGTTTTGCAGCACGACCAGGAACATAAGCGGCGGCGGGATAAGGATGCCTTTGTTAAAGAAGGTAAAACCGGGCTCAATGCTGGATATGGAGATATTCAGGCATGGTACAGACATGGTATTCCGATGCATGGGTAAGGTTATGTGGGTATGGGACGCTCCGGCGCAAAGCGATGAAGGGCATGCGTTCGAAGCCGGAATAAAATTCTTAAATCCGGACTTTCTATACGTGGGAAAACTGATAGATTCTCTGGGGAAAAGCGGCGTACTGGTGTAAAATATGCAGCAGAAAAAGCCCGGGTTATTCAAACTCCTGGAAATTATAATAATTTTCCTGGTCGGCGTTCTTATAGTCACAAATCTGCTCTATATAAAGGACGCCTGTTCCAGCAAGCAGTGCGTAATAACAAATACCTTGACCATAGCGCTGCTTGTGTGGGCAACCGCTTTTTGGCTGACAGTAATAAAACATTCGGACAAAAAATAGTGCTGTTCATATCCTACGGTGTTTCCGGTCTTCGTAATTTTTTAATTCTTTCCATACCAATATTGATCCTTCTCGCGTTTTACGCGAGGCATAAAAGTCATAAGACCCGCCATATTATTTCGGCTATTATCGTAGCATACCTCGCGGCCTTTTTTATATATATAGCGTTTATCATCAGGGTTATTAAAAGCTATTAATCATTGATTTTTATCAAAAATGTGGTAAAATTATATTTAATAATTAAAAGGTATCCTAGCGCAAGGTCATAAGGAAAATTATGGCCTTTTTATGTCCGCTGATAAACAAGACTTTTTAAAGAGTTGCTATATAAAAATGACAAGGGCGCGTTATAACAACATGAAAGCTTATACCAATAAAACGATCAAGATAGTTTTAATGTTTATGCTGCTGGGAATATTTTTACGCAGCGGCACTGCTCACGCATTGAGGCCCGCGCTGCAAACCAGCAAATTATCGAAAGAAACCAGTTACTACCTTAAAAATAACGAGAAAGACGCCGCGAAAGAGCTCCCCAGGACCAATCCCGCGTATTTTGACCCGGATAATTTTTGCTTTCTTGTAAAATCTTTAGTAGACTTCAAATATTTTAATATGACCGGCAAGAATAGAAAGCTCGAAACCCTGGAGATAACCTCGGTCTCATGCATAACCCAGCACCATACAAAAACGCTGGTGCCGTCAGGGTATATCCTGGATGTGCCTGATAAAAATATTATAGCCAGGTATAGTGGTGAAGTCGATAGCGGGTTGGATAAAACTGAAGAAAGCCTGCCTTTTGTGCTGGCAGTGATAGAAGAAAATGGGCATAAAAATTTGCGAACGCTGAAAGATGTTTTAAGCGAAACACCGCCTGACAAATATAACGAAATATTGATAAGAATGAGGCATGTCAGAATCATAGGGATGTTTTATAGCGCAAATGTCAGAGGAGCTGTAAAGAAAAAGATAAAAAAAGAGGCTATGGAAAGATGCGTTCCGGTTATAGAAATAGGCAAAAAGTCTAAAATTGCGTACTTGCCGGGCCAAAAGTCATTTTTAAAACAACTGCTATTAGGATCAAGGATCCAGCTGTCGCGACTCTGACCATATTGATATGAGAATAGACGCTTTATTTTTAGGCGGGACCTCGATAGATCTTATACACGACAGGCAGAAAATAGTGGGCGGATCTGTCACAAATTCCGCGATAATAGCGGCCAAGTTAGGATTAAAAACAGGACTTTTAAGCAGGATAGGCAGGGACCCGTTAGGCGATTTTGCCATAAAGTTCCTGGATTCCTGTAAAATAAATACCAAAGGTATTATACGGGACCCCGCGATCAGGACGCCGACCGCCATAGCCAGTATAGATAGATCCGGTATCGCGAAATACACTTTTCATAAAAACCCGCCTAAAGATTCGATTGTCCCGATAAAAAATGTCCCTAAAAATTTATTGGATGATTGTAAAGTTTTTCATACCGGCTCAAGTTATTCCTATCAAAAAGAGACCTTTGAGGAAACTCTGAAATTCATAAGGTACCTTAAAAAAAGAAACGTATTTATCTCTTACGACCCTAATATAAGGCCGGAAAGCATAATAGATGACGACGTAAACGTAAAAACCAGGGTTTTTAAGCTGTTAAATCTGGCTGATATGGCGAAATTAAGCGAGGTTGACCTGGAATACCTGACTGGTTCAAAATATCCTGAAAAAGGCCTGAAACAGCTCAGAAAGACAGTTAAATGCGAGCTTGTTTTAACGCTGGGCTCAAAAGGCTCAATTTATTGCCAAGACCGCCTCGGAGGTGGCCGCGGGTCTCCTCCGAGGTGGTCTTGTGTTCGAATCCCGGCTTTTAAGGTCAAAACAGCCGACACCATAGGCGCGGGCGACGCTTTTACAGCAGGGCTTATTTACAAATTAATAGAGCAGGGAAGGGCTGAATTTTTCTCTAATATGAAATCCAATATGACATTTGCCTCAGCAATCTCTGCCTTGATTTGCACAAAACCAGGCGCAAATCAAGGATTAAAAGATATAAAGCAGGTTAATTCATTTATTGCTAAAAAATCATCCAAAAATCTTGACAAAATAAGCATAATTTGATATACTTTAACTTAATAAACTATATCTAGATAGAATAGGGCCATGGGAGAACATGGCCTTTTTATGTCTATTAATATTAAGAACTTTTTAAAGAGATAAAATTATGAGAAACCTGTATAAAATAGCTAATATAGCTCTAATATTTACGCTAATAGGGGTATTTTTGTGCCAGGATATAGCTTATTCATCGGACATATCTTATCTGCGGCCACCGTTATTATTCGGCGATAAAAAAATTGTAAAATACGACATTAAGCTTAACCTAGCGCATGACGAAATCACCATTATTATTAATAAGTTAAAATTTAACGCTAAGATACTTGAAGATATTTCAGCATATAAAAAAGACGAAGAAATTTTGGATGTTTTTAAAAAATACCTGGCTACTTATGATTCTCTAACTAACACTATACTAAGCGAAGATTTTCTTATAAAGTTTTTGAACGCGGCGCGAAACAGCAAAGAGGGATGTATCACGGAAGCGGAAAATGATATGAATATGTTTTTTGAAGTCGCGGAATTATGCCTTACAAATGCCAAGAATGCAATTAATGGCTTAAAATTAAGGGGGCTTGGAGAATTGCTTATAGAAGCGACGGTTATCACTATAGATATGAATAAAACCCAGCTAAAGCTGATCAGGATAGAATATGAACAACATAAAAAAATTATCGCGAGAAGGGCCGCTTACGAAAAGTTAATTACTAAAAATTCGGTACCAAAAGAATTACCTTCTATGACGCCAAAACCATCGCTTTTGGCCGGCTTTTTTAAGAGTATCTTTAAAAATATTTAAGCACATATGAAAAAGATATATAAAATAATTAATATAGTTTTAATGTTTATTCTGATGACGGCGATATCGGTACAGGATTTTGCTTATGCGTTAAGGCCTCCTCTGCTTTTCAGCGAAGCAGCTAAAGAATATAACCTTGTAAAAGAATTATCCAGCGATGATCCCGGAGAAATCGACAGGGGATTGGAACATTTGGATAAAACAGTTTCTCCGGACGAAGTAGTTTTTATTGTAGAAAAAACTTTTGCGAATAGAGAGCTGATTTTAAAAAATACCGGCTTGATCCGGGAAGAAGGCGAGGAAACCCCTTTTTACGCGGTGCAAATCTTCGATAAAGATAATAAACACCTGGCAGGCTGGGCTTATTTCAAGGAATCCGCCGCTGATCGCGAAAAATCCATAGAATTTCATTCGCTATTTATAGATCTTAAAGATGAGTTAGGGTTAAGAGGAAAACGCCTCCTTCCTCTGGTTTGCAGGTGGATGATGGCGAACCCGGATTTTAAAAAGTTCTATGGATGGAAGATAAAAGTGAACAATACGAGCTTTATGGCGGCAAGGGCATTGTGGCGCAGCGGATTTGACGATATAAAGATAAGGTGCGTAGAAACCGAAAGGATTATACGTGACATAAGAGAGATAAATGAACGGAATACTTATGACATTGACGCGCGTTTTTCACATTTAGGGCAGGCAGAAGAAGAGACTATGAGTATCGCAAGAAACATTCTAAAAAATGGCGACAAAAAAGAATTTTTTCCAGGATTTCCAACCACATCATTTAACACAGAGCTGCTGGAGGTCAATAAAATAGACCCTAAAACGCAAAAAGCCATAGATGTTTTTAAAGCCATATGTAAGATAAATTTTGACTGGGCAGCCTCTATATTGATGCAGCCGCACATGTCCCATTACATGTCAACGCGGCCTCTTGTATCCAACCATAGCTTCTTGGAATATATACTAAAAGTCGATTATGACAAATCGTATTTAGCTGCGGTTTTGGACAGGGGCATAAAACTTTCGAAATCTTCAGCCTATGCGCAACTGATAACAAAAGCTTATAAGCTGGATTTTTATGAGGAACAGATCAGTTATCTTTTTGCCAGGTCTTTTAACCGCGGCTTAGGAGATTCCGCAGAAAAGAAGACAAAGCTCCTGAGCATGCTGGATAACGAAGATATCGCTTTTTTAATAGATAATTATTGTTATATGCTGGAATGCCGGATAAGAGAAGCGACAAATCTCAAAGACGAAGCTTCCCTGGTAGAGAACTTAAGAAAAGAAAAACTTGGATTTTACATAGGCGCGGTGGCTGATAAGCCAGGAATAAAAAAATTCCTTTCCCCGTTAAGTTATAAATGGCTTGGCTTATCAGAAGAAGGACTTCCAATCTCAATAGCGCTGCATGAGCTTCAAAATAACTGGGACAGTTTGAATTTAAATCCTGAAGTAAATCCCGGCACGCCTATAGGTGATACATTTTTAGAGCGCCTGGATAGCGGGCTGTTGAGGCAGATGATACAAAGCGACATTCAAAGAAAAACCGGTGAAAACAATAAGCATCTGGTATATGCAATTTCCCTTGCTCAGAAAGAAGATGTGGCATGGTTATTAAAAACACTGGAAGAATTACTGCCCGGTGAAGAACGCGACGGATGGACTGTCTCATTAATCGCGATTAATATACGGGAACAATCTTTGCAGGCAGCTCGCAGCATAGTTAATTCATGCGAAAATGAATTAAAAATACACGCGTATTGCTTAAAAGCAGATATTTCAGATCCCGCGCAAATATCCTTATTAACAGAGCTGGTTTCTAAGAATAAGCTGTCAGGAGCGGTAGATGGCATTATGCATAATGCCGGCAGCGCGGTTTCAGGAACCCGTGAAAAATTTTATTTTCAATTCCTGCGCAAACTTTGCGGCAATGATTCTTGGTTAGAGGTGGACAGGGAAGAATTGCGTTCGGCTATAGATTTAAAAAAACTGGCTCCCATTGAAGCTAAAGAATATCTGGAAGGCGATGAGCGTTATATAAATAGAATCAGGAGCTGTGGTTTTATACTTATGCCTACAGGCAGAGAGGTTCCTTCCGGTATTTTTAGAGCTGCCTCCGGCAGCGAGCAGGAACCTGTAAATAAAGATCTGGCTGACGCGTTGTCCGGCATATTCAGCGAAGAAGATATAAAAAATAAAGCATTGGAGGTTTTAAGCAAATCCGGTGAATTCAGCGAAGAAAATCTGTTAAAAGTGGGAGAGTTTATAAGTGAAGAATGCGAATCAGCCATCAAATCCGATATTGAACTTTCAAATAAGATTAAATATTTATGGATTGATGAAAGAATGCTAAGAGATGCCCAGTTTCTTGCCTACTATAGCGTAAATAGCTATTTCAGTAAAAGGATATCGAAAGATATACCTGTTATTACCAGGAAGCTCGCGTACAAAGCATTATTGATACAACATCTATACGGCACTTTTGAAGTAATATTTTCGCCGGGTTATACACACTACCCGACAAAAAAAACAGGCCTTTGGGCATACGCATATCCGGAAACCGTATCCCCTAAGCTGGCAATAGTTCCTTTCGCTGATTTATCCAGGCTGAATAAAACGCATGTTTTATTTCTCGGCTCAGATATAATACAAAACCCATCCGTATTTAAGGAAACTTTTAAGAAACTTGAATCAAATAAAAGCAATGTACCCGTCATTCTTTTAAATGACGGCGATCTGTTTATCGATAAAGCTTTTGTTGAATCAGTATTAAATAATGCAGGGTTGGAAGATTCGAGTTTCAGGATTATTAAAAATCTGGATTTTTTAAAGCAAACTGTTTTGAATAGGGCAATGGTGCCTGTATCCGGAGCGAAAGGCATAAAGTGCGTTCCCCTTACTACTCCTATATGCGAAATTTACAAAGAACTAGGAGTAATAAAAGAGTTGATGGAAGGGGGCGGCCTGCTGTCTGCCGAAGTTTTTAAAGGCATTTTTCCTGTAAACAGGTCGCTTTTAAGAATCCCTATGGGCATGAATCCTCGCAGAAGCGAAATCGCCAAAGAACACGTTTCAGAAGAGTCTATCTACAGTATAATAATGGCCATGGATGAGAAGATTAGGATTTTTTCTTCTTTTACTTCCGAGCTTGGTTATCCCAAGGGAGCAAGAGACATCCCCTTGCTATTCGTAAATAGTAAAACTCTTGTAAAAGTAAAATTATTAAAAGATGGCGTACCTTTACAGATAGCGACAGCGCATTTGTTGCTTAGGAAGCTTCGTTTTTTAATATCTAATCTTCAGCGTATATTAGAATTTTCGTCTGATAAAAAACGGGTTATAGATGAAGTTATTGAAATATGTAAAAAAATAGAAGATGTCCTTAATTTTGACGACAAAACTTTAGTCACAGGGCTATTACAGGAAGTGAGGGAAGTGAATGATGGGAGAGTAGATTTAAGAAAAAGGCATGATATTGATGAGATAGTGGAAAATGTTCCCCAGATTGCGGCAGAGGCCCGTGAGCTTGTAAGGGCATTTAAATATGAGTTTATAAAAGGCACCCTCTTTAAAATAACCAGGCTTTGCGGTGAAACCCCGGAAGAAGTTCTGAAGGAGTGGTATGGGGAATCTTTAAGAGAAAATAGCCTTCTTTCAGCAACGAAGCGACTACGGGAAGCCATGACGGAATACCAAATAAGCATGGCTCAGCAAAAGCGGTTTGGCGCATTCCTATTAATATCGGGTTCTTCCGACAGGGATTTATACGAGATAGGTTTGATAGAAAAATATACCAAGCTTATGATGAGTATAAATGATTTTTTGGTAAGTTACGGTGAAGCCGGTATACCGATGACTTACGTCTATCCATTTATGGGGCCGGACATCATACCTCTCGTAGCCAATAAAACAAAAGGTATTAATAATGACGTAAAAGATTTTGAGCGAGGAACCAACATTTTATGGCGTCTTTTTAGTACTGACCACTCTGAATATTTTAATGGCTATGAGCTTCGTCCTCGCCTTGCCGAATACTCAGATGAAAAATTAGACGCGATGGATATTCAGAGTTATGTTAAGGTGACAAAATCTATAAAAGGAACAAAGGTTCTGATTCTAAAAGGTTTCGCTGAATGGACCAAGAGAAATTATGATTCAGCAAACGTTGATAAGCTTTTGAAAGATATATTTAACACCATATTGCAAGAAGGTGATATGATTCTTGCGTTAGACAAAGAAGATATCGATCGTTTTAAGGGCCTCGCAGAAGAGTCAGGATTTTCTAAAATAGGCCCCAGCGATGACAGCTTGTTCCATGGAGTGGAAGGGGCTGTTGAGGATCAAAAAATTCTTCAAATACCTACCGCGCTTGCAATAATGCGAAAGGAAGCGCGCATTGTGCCTATAAGTGAAAAGATTACATTTTTTGCTCCGCATACAGATTTATAAATGCGTTATCTGTAAAATTCCTGAGAGTGGAGAACATATATGAAAAAGATACCCGGGAACAGGTAGCCCTGCCTGTTTATGAGATATCCTGGATGATAGATAATTTTAGCCCGGAGGACCTGCAAGCTGTTATAGATTCGCTTAAGCGATGGAAACCGGCGCATATGACAGTGTGGCAGGAGATAATGGACATCTTGCTTTTAAAAGATATGCCTATGGAAGCTCTCGATAAAACAGGGGATACAAATGGCCTTTTGTATCTATCCAGGATTGCGTCTGAATTAGGACAAGGCATTCCTTATAGATTCTATCTTGCTATAAGCGAATCTAATGCGGATGGGATAAAAAAGGTCAAAGTAGAGGGGGTCGCGGAGGTCCTGATATATCCTTTTGGAAGAGAGAACTATGATTGCGAAATAGCAACTTTAGAAGTCAGGGGAGCGGGAGAAAATAAGGAAGGATTCACAGGCCTTGGCCGCCAGCTTCTCCGCTATACGATACAAAAAGAGCTGGAAACAGGAGTTAAAAATGTAAAATTCAGGCTCAGCGGTATTGCGGACACATTGCTTAAAAACGAAGGACTTGACGTGAGCATGATATATGGCCGCAAAGGGCTGGAGGAGCTTATCTTAAAAGGCGGCCGTAAAACATTGGGCTTGCTGAAAAGTTCCGTAAGCGTGAATTCTTCGTTATAAAAAATATATGAAAAAGATAAATAAAATAACCGGTATAATTTTAGTATTTGCACTGACAGGGCCGGGATTTGCCTATTCAATCGATACGCTCCGCGTCCCGGTGAATACGAAACAAACTATCGACCGCGCGGAAAAAGTTGAGGTCAAAATTAAGCTGGCGGATATCATTTCCCGTATCGGAAACCAGGCAGGGCCGCCGGTTATTTATAATATGCGGCCTTTTAACCTGGATGATTTTATTGGATCGGTCAAAAAAAGTGAAACCTTTAATAATCACTATGGCGGAGATTGGCACAGATTTATTAAAGACCTTGAAAATAACCATAGATCAGCCGCTTACGCGTATTTATTAAACCATTTACAGCCCAAGCATAAAAGCCACATTTACAGGATCAAAGAGCAGCACGCATTGATAAAAGAGATGGTGCCGGACCTTATTGCCGAGAAAATAAATGCAAGAAAAGCCAATGAACCAATATATATAAGGCTTGTAACTCTTGGCGGGGAATATGACCCTTTTTCCCTGGGCGCCACACTTATAGAATCCATGGAAAGCGAACTAAAAAATAACTATCCTGACCTGGCATTGGGCAGGGACGTTATCCTTAAGATACAGGATGTCCAGCTAGATCCGGGCATAAACGATGAAATAAAAAAAATAAAAGAATTTACCGTTAAGCAGACGATGTACGAAGGCCGGCCTGTTCCTGAAGAAGTAAAACAGCATATGAAAGCGTTGAACAAGAACAGAAACAGATTATCGGGTATCATAAAATTCAGATATGGCTCCATAGGGGACACGCGGCCAGGCGGATTAATGGCGGATGTTTTAAAAGATAACCCGGACCTGGTCGTATGCAATCTTGTTTTTTATCATCTTGATGTATGGCACCAGAAAAATTTCATAGATTTTATAGGCCGGACCGCTTCGGAAAAAACTACATTCATGTTCGCTTTCAATACAGAACTGCTTACCTATGGGGATGACAGGTATGTTGATGAATTCAATGGCGACAGAGACCTCGCCCTCCAGGTCCGTCCGACATACGCGAAAGACTATCCGCCTTTTTTCGAGAAATATTTTAAATTAAGGAGCGTGCCGATTGGACAATTGAATTCAAATTTTTACATTATGCATAGAAAAGACACGCTGAGCCGCCTTGAAAATACAAAAAATCGGGCGTTCCAGCCTGAAATATACAATATTTTAAGCGCGAATAAGATACTGCAGGAAACCCTCTAACGATCGTTATTTTCTCAGCACATTTCCCTTTACTTACCTGACCCAACGCGTTATCATATATACAATTACAAAAAAGGAGGGATCTTATGAAACTTTTCCTGTTGCTTATGTCCTTGTTTTGGATAGTAATCGGAATAACGCTCATCCTGTCTCCTGTAAAATTCAAATCGTTTTATACCCGCCTGATAAAACCCGCAAAAGCACTGTTCATCCTGCCCTTAGTCATTGGGTTATTGCTTATCTGGTCAAGTCCGGCATCAAAACTTGAATGGTTCATAAAGATACTGGGCATTATAGCTATGATCAAAGGCATATCATTGATTATATTACCAATCAATACAATCAAATCCATATTCAATTGGGCTATAAGCCGCTCTGATAAGTTTTATCGATTCTACGGAGTTTTTATAATCCTCCTGGGTGCCATCGTCGGCTGGAGCTTGATGCAATAATTTAGGTCGCCAGCTGCGTTATCCGGATAACGCAGCTGGATCTTTCTTCAGACGGAGGCAATAGCATGATCGGACAGATAAGATATCTTATATTCAAAGTACTGAATACCATATTTGGCGGTTTCAAGATATTCATCGTTCTTTTGGGATGGTTCTTGGTAATTACAGGGATAATTTTATTATCCCAACCAAAAAGAGCGAGAAATAAAATGATAGGTATGAGTTTCTGGCAGGTAAAAACGATCTTGTTTTCCATTGCCTTGACCCTGGCTGTATTTATTTCCCGCCTGACAGGTAAACTGAGCGGCGCGTTATCTTTAGCCCTGTTTATTTTATGCGTTATAGCTATTATACGGCTATATTTATCATTCAAAAAGAAGGCCCATGATAAGATTTTAGCCTGGTTTGCCAGGATGCCCATGAAATACTTAAAGGCCTTTGCTATTATTCAGATTATCATAGGCATAGCCATGATTGTATTCAATAAGCGCATGGTATTCTGATAGAGTTGTTAGTGCCAATATCTCCCTAGTAGGCTTCGAAATATCCCTAGTTAAATTTCCAAAATAGTTGAAAGAAACCAGCCTCCCAAATGTGTCCTATATAGTAGGAGGGAGGTGTTTTTATGAGAGAAGCACAGTTTTGGGCGTTTTTGGAGCGCATGTAATTAGAATCAATGAACTATTGACACAGGAGGCTATTTGTGATACATTTGTATATACAGATAGAAAGGACATGAAACATTTTAAATGGAGCTTATTGAAAAACGAAAGGTTGAAGAAAGTACGGGGTGCATCTTTTGATGATATTGTAAACGCAAGGTTTGTTGGTGTCAAAAAGCATCCCAAAAATGAAAATCAAAATATCCTGCTTTTTGAATATAAAAATTACATATGGTTAGTACCCTATGTAGAAGATGAATCGTATATTTTCCTAAAAACGATTTATCCTAGCAGGAAATTCACAAAAATATATAGGGAAGGAGGTCTAAAATGAAACGGGTAAAATTGACAAGGCAGGAGAAGGCCATAGAAGACGCTCTGATGAAGGGCGAATATGTGAAAGCGTCTGATACGGAATTCCAGCGCATTAAAGAAGCTCTGGAAGCTCGGAAAAAAGACGCGATTCTGCATATACGCATCAATAGCCAGGACTTGAGCAAGATAAAAGAAAAAGCACATAAATTAGGGGTAAAATACCAGACTTTTGTCTCAGAAGTCCTGCATCATGCGGCGATGTAATAAGTGATAATTAAGGAGGCGTTGTTATGATAAATAGAATACAGCCCGAAGCGGGTAAGCCCAAAACCTATATAATTAGAGGTCAGGAGGTAATGCTGGATAGAGATCTGGCTCAAATTTATGGGGTTTCTCTGGGTGTATTTAGCACACAGGTAAAACGGCATATTGACCGCTTCCCGGCGGATTTTATGTTTCAATTAACAGAAGATGAGATTAAGTATTTAAATTACCAACGGCCAACTTTAAACCAGCTGAAGATTAATGAAGAACCATGCGCATTTGCGGAAGCTGGACTTCTGATGCTTTCGTCGGTTCTTAAAAACAAAAAAGCTGTTCAGATAAGCATTGGAATTATCCGGGCTTTATATGGTAGTCAATCATCCTAAGCGGGCTCAAGAGCCGTAAAAGAGGGCATGTTAAGGTTCTCGACTCGCTGCGCTCGCTCAAACAGCAATAAAAATATTTTTGCAAAAGCATAATCAGTCATATGTTTCCCAATAGTTTAAAAACCAACCCAAAACCCCACATATAGATTTACTTGAAAGAAGTACTTATCCACAGCATTTACACAAATTGACTTAACTCATTGAGCCATATATACTTATAGTTATTTTGCCCATATACCTAAGTTAACATAAGATACATTATAGGCGCTTTTAGTTTGCCTCAAATAGCCCTCTGTTTACATGGCTTAAATATTCTTTTTTATCGCATTTGGTTTAATATAACTTTGGCTGGTTTTCCACTGCTTCTCTGCCCAGGATAACTGCTTTTTCTTTTATATCGGTTTTATTTTTGATACCCCCTGATTCGCCGGCGTTTGGTATGAGCAAGGATATGAATTTCATGCCTGTATATTCTGCCGTTAATTTAAACGGCTTTTCAAGGGCATCCAGGCCTATATCCTCAAATGCGCTGGCTATCAGGACAAGCATCTTCCCTTTTAACGGGGTTTTCATGGTGCCTGCCTTATTATCCCATTTATAGAGCGAGAACATGCGGTCGAATACAAGCTTAAGCTGGGCGCTTGGGCCGTAGAAATATAACGGCGTTGCCATGACTATTACATCCACCTCAGCCATTTTTGCCAATACAGGTTTTGCCTCGTCATTTATGACGCATTCGTATTTTTCTATTTTTTGGCATGCCCGGCAGGATGTGCAGCCATTAGATTTATATTTCAGGAAAGCAGTTTGGATTATTTCCAGTTCGGCCCCTTTTGATCGCGCGCCTTCAGCGAACCATTTTACAAGGGTTTCGGTATTTCCGTCTTTTTTAGGACTCCCGGAAAGAACAAGTATTTTTGCAGCCATATCATATCCTAATGTCACATTTAAGACAGTGTCTTAAATGTGACATTACTGTTTTTGGTAAAAGATTTTATTAATTTATAGGCCTTGATGCTGTCCCCGACAGGATCAAGGCTTTCGTTTATTATAGTGATATCTACGCCTCTTTTTACTATTTCCTTGACCAGAGAGGCTATTGAGCTATTTTTTGTCAATAGATGCCTTTTTTCGCCTTTTTCCGTATATTCTATGCCTGCTAAATGAGAATGTATGTGCTTAATGCCTTTTAGCTTATCAAATATGTCCTTAAAATCCACCTTCTTCCCTTCTCTCGCTTCTAAATGCGCGAAATCCACGCAAAATTCAGACCCTGTTTCTTTCCTGAGCCTTAAAACCTCTTCAAGACTGCCGAATTGGGCGCGCTTCCCTGACACCTCGGGAGCCAAAACAACCTTCCATTCATTTCTCCTGATAATGGCCAAAAGCTCTTCTATGCCTTTCTTTATTATTTTATATGTTTCTTCCGCGCTTCTCGCCTGATAAAATCCCGCGTGAAAGACAACATACCGGGCGCCCAGGTAATGCGCCCTTTCACAAGAGTCGATTATTCTTTTTTTGGAATCCCGGATCTTATTTTTTTCTTTGGATGAGAGGTTGATGTAATATGGGGCATGGACTGACAGCGATATATCCAGGCGATCCGCCAGCTTTCCTATTTCTTTGGCCGCGCCGTTTGTCATCTTCACACCATAAGTAAACTCTACTTCCATGGCTGACAATCCGAGACAGCTTATGCCTTCAAGGGCTTTTATGTAACTTAATCCGCCCGGGCCAGCGGGCCCTACTCTTATCATTTATTAGTCAAGGCCTGTATTTTTGATGCTTTCGTAAAACTCCCTGTAATTTTCTTTTTTATCGCTGCTGCGGAGCGCCATTGCGGCCTTAGGGTGCTCGTTCATCATGCCTGCTATAGCATAGGGGATGACATAACCCCATTCTATTTTCTTACTCAGGGAAATGAATTCACTGGAAATAACGTCCAGAATAGGCCTGATATCAAATTTCGGGTTCTTCAGAAAGCCTATCAATAGCTCTAAAGGGCAATTCCCTGCGGCCCTGCCGATCCCGTATATGGTGGCGTCAAGATAATTCGCGTTATGTATTATTGCTTCTATGGTATTGCTGAACGCGAGCTGCTGGTGGTTATGGCCGTGGAAGCCTATTTCTCTTGTTTTTAAAATATCCCTGAACCTCTTCACAAGGCTTTCTACGGATTCCTGGTATAGCGCGCCAAAACTATCGACAATATAAACCACGTCCACCCTGCTTTCATTTTCAATCTGGTGGAGCGCTTCATCAAGTTCCGGGCCATCGTCTTTCGAGATGGCCATGATGTTTATAGTCGTCTCATAGCCCTTCTCAGCGATATGATTTACCATGAATATAGCTTTATCAATGTCCTTAACATAACAGGCGACCCTTATCATCTTAACAGGGCTTTCCTTCGCCGGTTTTATATCCTCCAGTTTTACCCTTCCTATGTCGACCATTACTGAAATTTTTGTTTTCGAGGGTATCCCTTCTATAACCTTGCGTATTTCATCGTCATCACAAAATTTCCAGAGCCCGTATTCTTTCGGCGAAAAAAGCTCTTTTGAATTTTTGTATCCTATCTCCATATAGTCTACGCCGGCTTGTGAAACCGCCTTGAAAACTTCCCGCACGAATTTCGGCTCGAAATCATGATTATTCATGAGCCCGCCGTCTCGGATAGTGCAGTCAAGAACCTTTATTTTTTCTCTGAACATCCCGCCCCCTTCTTGGTAATATTAAAGTATTATTTAGAACGCTTATTAGGCCTTTTGAGCGCTTTGAGCATTCTATCTCTTGCTTGCTCAGAAGTCCTGCCCTCTGTGAGATGGTTATTACAGATAGCTGCGTAGCCGTGCCGGTTTTTTATCTTAAATATCTTTATTTTCATTTACGCCTCCCTTTTTTATCCTGCCAATCTTCTCCTGAAGCAAGCCCATAGGGCATACCATGCACCATGCCCTGTGCTTTGTGATAATCCCGATAATGATAGCGATAACCGTAGGCACTGCGCACATTATAACAAAAACAAGGCCTATTAATAACATATTACCGCCTGTGCGGATAATCTGAAACACGAAAAGGCCCATTATAAGCGCGAAAAGCGACCATCTGAACCATTGTTTGATAAAAACCCTTGGAATGGGCTTATCGCGACTGACCTTAGAAAGTCCCAAGTCTAAAAAAGCGCCCCTGGGGCATAAATTCCAGCACCAATACCTGGGTTTAAAGATGGATAAAGCCAGCATAAAAAGCATGGAAGCCAGTACCAGGTAACCAAGCACCGGATAAAAAAATCCGCCTATCACTATAAGCGGAAGAAACCATACCATTATCAATTGGGGCAACCTGGGCGTTTTAAATAACATACCTAAATTATAGACCTTACAATACCATTATTCAAGTTTTATCACATTGCTTACAAAGACTCTGAAGCGGTCCGGCCGGAAAGATTGCGCAAGGAATTTAAAGAAGATATCTGGTAATAATAACACACACCCATGTCGTAAGCCTCACTTGGTAAATCAAGTATTACCTTAAGCGCGGCTATGCGTTTTTGGCCATCAGCGAGTTCTGGGATCTTATATTTTACATCAGCCATGGACAGCCCCAGGCGCGCCCAGTTATTGATCCACAACCCCCCACCGTCCTCAATTTTACTTAAGCAGTTTGCCAGGGCTGTTACCGGATTACCCGAGAAATTTTCATCGTTAAGCACATTCCACATATTTACCTGATAAAATAAACCGGCGGGCAGTGAATCCAGTTCCATGATATCGGCAGGGGTATCGATAATGCGTATCCTGTTTATTGCGTCTGCCTGCTCGCGGGCTATAAAATCCCTGAGTGTTATTAATTTTGGATCTAAATCCGTGACGATTACTTCTTTTGCGCCAAGGGCGGCGTCAATAAGCGGATAATCCGAAAAACTATTGCCGATATAAAGAACTTTTTTGCCTTCGACAGGATACCGGTCCTTATATGCTATTAATTTTTGATATGTATCGCGGGTGTATTCCGGCATATCTGTGTTATATCTAAATCTGTACACTTCTTCTATTAGACGCAGCGCGCTTTGTCTTATCTCATAGCGCTTGCCCGATTTAACCATGCCCGCAGCTATTAGCCCTTTTATCATTTCCGGCGTAAGATTAGAGTTGCTGGTATCGATATTTATATCGGGTAAAACGCGGGGGTATTTTTGTTTCTCGGCATAATACCTTTCAAACCCTTTTGAAGCGGCATACGCGCCGTAATTTCCGACTAAATCATCATAACGCTTTGCCGCTTTATACTCATCTATGGACATGAAAATAAATAAACCCACATCTTCAGGGCCTTCGGGCAGGTTCATCATCGTCTCAAAAAGCACGATATCGTAATCCTTGTATAGTTCAATCATCTGCTTATAATTACCCCATGTCAGGGAGGACTTTTTTTCTCCCTGCCCGCTTCCAACTTTTATAACCTTTTTCCCTGATTCTTCCAGGACTATTTTTAGTTGTTCAAGAATTGTTGATTTGCCGGAAACAGGATGGCCAAGGCACAATACGATAAAAGGGCCTTTTTTATCGCTTGCCTTAAAATCGTTGTAAAATTCCTGGAATAAAAAACCGGCCTGTATGTAACTTTCTCCGGCTGCATCCGTAATTTTGTCCCTGTCCATGAGTTCGTAGCCGGCCTTTACTCTCTGAATCGTATCGTCCTGTAAAGATGATCTCAAGCAGGGTTCTTCCGCGCGTGCCTGGCCTGCATAACAAAAAACCAGCATCAATAAAATAGATAGATTGTTCAGTTTATACAGTATTTTGAACTTTAACATGTCTTCCTTTTTTGCCCGCATTTTGTAGATTTATTTCAAAGGCTGGTCCTGATTTCTGTAAGGCTCGGGCTAGTCTGCATCAATAACCTGCTGAATAAGTACTCGACCAGGTCTATTTCATTATCATCAAGATTATTAAAAGGGGCATCTTGCCTTACAAGCGCGACAATTATCTTTTCAGTATCCGACAGTTTAAAATACTCTTCTTTAATTAGTGAATTAAGGCAGCTGATTATCGCGCTGTCAGGAGCTGATTCTTCCGCTTTTTTTATGACGCTTCCGATTTTTTCCGCCAACGAGCCATGCTCTTTTAAAATATTGCTGACATGGCTTTCGAGGGCTTTACGCATTTTTACATATTTTACAAATTTTCCATAATGCTCCTGCGAATAACGAAATCTAAGCATTTGACGATCAATGTCCGCAGACATGGTTTGGAAAGAATAAGCCTGCCCTTTTTTCTGTTCTTCAAAGCTGATGGGGCTGCCTTCTCTCTTGTTCAAGCGCGGCCAGATCTCTAAATTCCATAGGCCTATCTCTTCTACGAGACTGACCTTTTCCAATACGTTGTCATCCTTGTCTATCAAATACGTGCCGGACTTCATTTCCTTTAGCCTCACTTCCTTAAGAAGCGCTTTCGAGGCGCCGCCAGATACGCCGACAACCTGTCCTTTAGTAACGAATACTTTTTTATTTGTCGGCCCGTCTTCTATTATAGACCAAGCTCCTAGTTTATCTTTCGCGTTAATATTAATAGGCAAGGCTATCCTGACGCGGCCTTTCTTTGTATTTATATCTGTAATTAAGACATCGGAATACACTAATAACTCTCCTGGTTCTTCCACAAAAAATACAAAACCCCTGTCATAAGAACGGCCTAATTTGTAAATAAAAGGGTTTATGAACACGCTTTCCGCCGGAATAGCGTGCTCTACATCACCAATCACTACATAATCTCCGACAAGCAGCACATTTCCTTCAATTTTTGCCATAAGCGCCGCATCAGTTGTTAAATCAGCGCCGCTAATTTCTCTTCCATCCACATAAGCCGTGCCAACCTTTATAATACGGCCTTCTCCATCCGGCTCAGGCAGATCAAGTAACGCCCTGGCAGCCTTCATAATTAAAGCGGTTTTTCTTTCTCTCTCGTCCATATCATTCTGTAATCTTATTGTTAAATCCCGCCCAAATTTTAAATAAGCCGCGTTATCCCCTGTATCAATAAAAAAAGCGCCTGTGTTTATAAAACCGTACTGGCCCCCGAGTTCCTCTTTCAGCCTGGCATTTGCATCACGGACAATCTTCGCCTCTTTCGCAGTCCACCCGGCCTTAACCTTGTTTTTTATATATTCTTCCTCGGTTTGCCCGGTTATTGCTTCTATTGATTCGCCGGCCTGGTCAAAACCATATTTACGATGGAGAAATTTTCCGCCGTCATCTTTTAATTCAGAAAATATGTCCCGTATTTTTTTTACAGCTTCCCAGGTAAAAAAGTACTTCGCCATGTTATATGGAACCTGGAAGTTGTCGTCGTTCCCGAAAACTTCTCTTCGGCCCGCATATGTAGCTTTTTCAACTAGTTTTAGTATAGGCTTGTCTTTTTTGGCTTTTGCGCTTTCATCTATCAAAATGGTGCCGAATCCATCCAAAGCAATATCGTCAAGGTTTAAAGTCGAGCCTAATACAGAGATGGGGTATTCTCCAAATTTAAGCGGCTCAGAAATAGCCTCTATGCTGTCATTAGAAAGAACCACGACTCCTTTTGTGCTTTTGTCCCAGTACTGATATGCTTGTCTGAAAACCTGCTGTATATACGGCATCCCATTGGGGCAGGCGGCCTTGCCCTTGTCTCCCCCTCCTGTTTGGGTAATCCCGGCGTTTCTTGAGCCTGTCCCTGCGCTTAATAATATGGCTATAGAGCCCTTGTCAATGAAATCCTGGTATTCCGGATATTTCTCCAATAGAACATTTATAACCGCGCTCCAGTTACCTTTTATCATATCTTCTCTGGCGGTATTTATGGTAGGCTGGGTAACCAATACGACCTTCTGATCTTTTGAAATATACTTCCCTCTTGCTTCCTCAATGAGTTCTTTTGTTTCTTGTTCGCTTTTATCTTCCACAACCACTATCAGTACATCAAAAAATGCCTTTTCGCCGCGCAACGCGCTGTTTATACCTGTGTTTATCTTGTTTATACCGTGATAATAACTTCTGCCGTAACGGCCTTTAAGACCTCTGTAGTATTCAAAGGTCGTTCGAATCTCATTCGCCAGATTATAGTATCCTAGTTTTTCGATCTGCGCGTAAATATCCGCCGGATATGTCTTTTCAGCGTATCGCTTAATCTGGAATTCCAAGTCAGCGTTGTTAGTGAAAGTCGGCATTTCCCTAAATTTCTTTAATGCGCCTTCTTTGAATCTGGCTTGCAGCTGTTCGATTAACAAATCTTTATGTTCTTTTGAAATGGCCTTAAACAGCACTTCTATATATTCGGATTTTCCTTCTATCAATAAAGCCAAAGCCTCTGCCTGTAAATTCAATACCTCTTGTTTCCTGCCGCCGTTTTCTTTTAAGGATTCATAATCTTCGGCAAACACAATTGCTTTCTCGTAATCGCTGCAAAACTCCTCAAACGCCCAAAATTTATAATAAGTCTTTGCCTCCTTATCGGCTCTTTCGTCCAGCAAAGTCCTGGCCAGATGGTCAAGGGCTTCCAACGTTTCGATCTTGAATAAATAATGGGACTTTAGCGTGGCTATATCTATCCTGAAAGTTTTATTGTAAGCGTTCATTTCGCAAGTGGCAGGCATATTCTCCGCTATCTCGAATACGACAGGCCCGGATATCTCTTCTTCCAAAACAGGGTATTTCCTTTTCCATTCAGCAAGCAGTTTTTTAAATTCCGACTCAAAAACGCGCGCCTGTTGTTTAAAATTTGCATTGCTTCTTAGGAATTTTGAGGTTTCATAAAAATCGCCTTTATATAAAATACTTTCATGCCCGGTTCTTTCTAAGTACGTCCCTGATCCTATAGGATAATATTCTTCCTCGTTTTGCTCGTTTCGAAGCTGTTCCAGCACCGTTGATTCCCTCGAATATTCTAAAGCAAACGGTACTCTTAAAGTATTTCCCCCTGCATCGCAAATATCGGAAGCAAAAGATATTGAAACAGCAAGACAGATTAAAAAATATTTAAGATAGAAGTACAATTTTTTCATAGTTAAACTCTTTAAAAAGTATTGTTTATCAGTGGACATAAAAAGGCTATTTCTCTCATAGCCTTATATTACATGCTTATTATACATAAGTATACATAACTACTGGGGATAAGTCAAGATGTTAAAAACTGGGCTCGATGCAGATAATTTTGTACTTTTTGAAGTCTTTTACGCCCCCGAGGACAAAGCTGAGATTTGTGAGGTATTTCATCTTGCACCAGGTAAGAAACTTGTCCCTCGGCTCCATATTTATATTCCATTTTATATATTGATAAGTAAAATAAGACATCAAAGCCAGGAATATGAGGCTAATTATGCTGAACCCTGACATTATAAGGCTCAGAATAAAGCCTATGCCGAATATATGCATAAGATGAAAATTTCCAAGATAAATAAAACCTTTGAATGGAAATGGAAAAATGATCGAAGGGTTATTCTGGAGAAATTGGAATATTATTTCCAGTCTTTTACTTTTGAGATGTTTATTAAGCAAAGTGGCATGCGCCTGGCCATATGTTACCCATACCCTCCTAAGGGCCTTCAGGTCTGCCCTGTGCATATGATCCACCTTGGCGTCAGGCGCGAAATAAAACTTCCAGCCCTTTGAACGGTGCTGGAAGCTTAGATCCATGTCCTCGCCTGTGGGCAGGTCCCAAAACCTGGCCCCTATGGCGCTCATCGCGGCTTTCCTGTAAGCTACGTTGCAGGTCCCGAAAAAATACGCTTTATGGCCGCCTATATCGCTGGGCGCGGGATTTTTTGGGAATTCAGGGAAATACCCTTCTTTTATAAAGCCATATCTCGGGCTGACCATATTGAACCTGAAATGCTGGCACCACGCCTCCACCGGATTATCAGGGTCCACCTTGAGGGTGTAGACCTCTCCGCCTACCGCGGCAATCTGCGGGTCGCGTTTAAAATGCGCCAGCATGATCTTTATCCAATCCTTGCACGGCGCGCAATCCGCGTCCGTAAAAAATATAAAATCGCCTTTTACTGATTGAAGCGCTTTATTCCTGGCATACCCAGGGGAAGGGCAATTGGGGATCTCTACGAGTCTTATAAAAGGGTGCTTTTTCTGCTGTTCTTTTATTACACTGACTGTTTTATCCGTGGAACCGCCGTCCGCTATGATTATTTCCCACCTGTCATGCGGATAATCCACGCTAAACAGGTATTCAAAGGATTTTTCTATAGTCCGTTCGAAATTTTTTACCGGGACTATTACAGAAACAAAAGGATAGTCTTCCATAGCCACCTCGGCATGCGCGGTTCATCCTGCTTATTTCTTATTTAAGCTCAAACTAGCAGGCCTTACATCTACGGTTACTTTCGACCTGTAAGAAGGTTCTCCATCCCTGGTGAAAAAGCCCCTGTTGCCAAGCGCTGTCTCCCATCTGTCTATCTCTTCCTGCTGTCTTATCCTCTCTTTGTGCCGCCTTATCCTGTCATCCCTCATTTCCGCCTTGACCAGGCGTATGGCGTTTTTAAGTTCGCTGAGGGAGTGGAGCCTGTCCTCCATGGCCTTTTTCTCTTCCTGTAAAAATACTATTTTCCGTTCAAGTCCATACTTTTCCAGGATTAATTTATTATTACTACCTCTTAACCCGGCTATCTTTTTATTTACGAAGTTTAGCTTGCTGTTGGCGGATCTGAGACTGGTTTTGGTCCCGATCAACTCATGCCTGACGGTTTTCAATTCATCGCGCAGCCATGCCTTTTCTTTTTTCTCCCGGGCAACCTGGTCACGCGTCTTATTCAGCCTTGACCTTGTCTCCATGATCTCCCTGCCCATCACAAAGAAAATCGCCGCGACCCCTATCGCTATCAACGTAAATTTCAAGCTATTTTTCATTTAAAAAACTCCCCTTCCATTAACGCGAATATTCAGTTATTTTATCACGCATAAGCTTTTGTGTCAAAGAGATTAACGGTTATTGAAGCGCCTTGTTTATTTGTTATAGTGGCTGTCGATATCTTCGTAAACAAGCGAAGATATATCCCTGATTATCTTTGACAAAGGCCGGAAATCTTTGCCGTAAGTCATTATGCACAGCAGGTAAGGCCTTTTCCTGTGATAGACTATACCGCAATCATGCAACTGGAATGTTTGAGTCACCAGATCCCCTCTTTCGGCAAATTTATGCGCTATAACTACGTCATCCGGGACTCCGGCCGCCAATCCGCTCTTAAAAGTGGATTTACTTAAAATTTCCAGCGCCTTCTCTGACATTTCCCTGTTTAAATATGACGCGTTGAATAGTATCCTGAAAAACGACGAATAGCCTTTTACCGTGATAAAATCGCTCTTGCCCCTGACAGAAGGGACTATAATACCGATATCGGAATATACCTTATTAATGACATCCGCGCTGATATTGCCCAGAAGCAGGTACATAGCCGAGTTATCGGAATGTTTTATCATCCTTTCTATCAGCTCTTCCACGCTGTAAGAACCTCCTAGCTCCAGTTTTTCGGCAGGTATTATATTCTGTACTACATCATTTTTAAACTCTTTCTCGTACACCAGCCTGGATTTCAATATCCCGGGATCCTGCTCGGCATATTTCAGATACGCGATCATCAGGGGCACCTTCAACAAGCTGGCCGGGGCAAAATTTTCCTTTTCATTTATCCCGAACCAGGGCCCATTGAACATATCGCGGAAATATACCGAGACATAAATAGCGTCATCGTTACGCGTCCTGCTCTCTATAAGTTTTTCGATCTTGTATTTCAAAAAAACCAGCACCTTGTCTTTTATTTCAGGCCCTGCCTCATAATCAAGCAAAGGACTTGTAAATTTATAGCCTTTTATGCGCATCGTCTCCAGGAGATTCCGCCGGCCGTTATTCAGTTTGTGGTAATTGACCCCCGTGAATAAACCTGCCAGGAAAACCAGCAATAGCAGACAAAGCGCGGCTAAAACCTTTATTTTTATCGAAATTTTTGTTTTATCCATATCCCCGTCTTTCGCGGATTTATGCATATCCTGGCCTACCTGGACTTTACGACAGCCACCTTTATGAAATCCGCGGCGTCTTCTATCTTATCCGTGACCCCCTCGAGGTATTCCGCCAGCTGATAGCACAATAAAAGGGTCGCGGGTTCCAGCTTCGCGTGTATTATCGCTTCTATTAAAAATTTCTTCTGGTCATCTGCCTCCGACTCTATCCTGTCCACCTCTTCGCAATATTCAAGCGCCTTTTTAAAATCATTTTTGGCAAGCGACTGGATAGCCTCTTTTAACCTGGATACAGACCTGAAAATAAGGTCTGTGCCCAGCGAGATATTTTTCAATATGTTGTCATTGGGTTTTTCGTCGATAAATCCCAGTATCCTGGCCGCGCCGTTGGTCCAATCCGCTATCCTATCGAGAGACTTCACAAAACGCATCAGGTCTTCCCTGTCGGGCGGAAGCAGTAAGCCTTCAGACAGCTCGCTCACCATTTTAGACCGCAGGACATCAGCCTTGTGCTCGCTGTCCCTTACATTTTCAATGGCTATGGTCTTGGCCTGTAAGTCGCCCTGGATAAACGCCTTGATAGCTTCTGTAAAAAAAGAAACTGTTTTATATGTCTCTTCGACATGTTTCTGCGCATCCTGCAGTATAGCCTGTTCCTGCGCCATCCCAAGCCACCCTAAAATATTACGCGTCTCTTTCATACGAGAACCTCCTTATTATTTTTTTAAAACCATGATCATGCCTTTTAATAACGCGAAGCTGATCACGCCCGAGACAAAAGGAGTAGCCAGCCAGCAGATAACTATCTCCTTCAGTATCTTTAAATTCACGACCCGTACGCCTTTAACAAGCCCTACCCCGAATATAGCGCCTACTATGGAATGGCTGGTGGAAACCGGCATTCCGAATAACGTGTATATATGCACATTTATAGCGCTTGCCATTTGCGCTGAAAAAGCCATTATAGGCAGGAGGTTTGTTATTTCCGAGCCTACTGTCTCAATGACCTTATAACCCCAGGTCAAGATACCTAAAAGGATCGCGAGGCCCCCTATTATGACGCTCATATTCAAAGACAAAACCCCGGCGCCCGCCAATACGCCCGTAGCGTTGGCAACATCATTAGCGCCCCAGGTGTACGCCACATAACACCCGCTGGAGATAACAAGGAACATAAGGATCGGTCTTAAATATTTGCGCGGTATGATCCTGTAAAGCGTATTCTGGAAGAGCCTGTAAAAAAGATAGCCTAATACAGCCGCTCCAACAGGGGTAAATATCCAGCATATGAATATATCCAGGAGCGCCTTGTATTTTACAGGGGCGCCTATCGCGAGACCCGCGCCCGCGACCGCGCCTACTATCGAATGGCTGGTGGAAATAGGTATCTTCCAATACGTAGCAAGTATGACCCATAAACACGCCCCGAAACAGGCTACCAGCGCCAAATAAACAGCCATTGTCTTATCCAGCTGGTCTATGGGCACTATGCCCCTGCTTATAGTCTTGGCTACATGGCCTCCCTGCAGAAAAGCGCCCAGGAACCCGAATACGCAGATCAGGACAATGGCCTGTTTTAAATTCAATACCCTGGAACCCACAGCGGTTCCTAATGAATTAGCCGCGTCATTGGCCCCTATTGACCAGCCGATCCCTATCCCCATTAATATAGTCAAGCAAATAAATAACAACCGCGTTTTCCTCCAGAAAGTTACTTTATGGTTATTTTTCCCGCGGCGCCCAATGCCGAAATATTCCTGGAACCGCCCTGTTTATCCACGATCGAGACCGACCCCCCGGAACCTTTTATCGCGCCGGACGCGTCGAATGTTACCTTATCATTCTCAAACGTAACAGGGTCGGCGCTTTCATCGCCCGCGACCTCGAATTTTACGGAACTCGGAAGGCTGTATTTTTTCTCATAAATACGTCCTGTGTCGTCTTCTATCCAGTACATGCTTTTCTTTACGTCAAAAACCGCGGAATAATTTTTCCTCAATGTCACAGCATTGCTTTTCGCTACACGCATCACACCCGCTATTGCCCTCGCGGTTGTCTTTATCTTTAAACCCTTCCCGAAATTAGAGGTAAAAGGCACTGATGTAACCATGATCATTGCCATTATAGCCAGCACTATAAGCATTTCTACCAGGGTAAAAGCCTTCTTATTACCAATTCTTGATATCATCCTTATCTTCCCCTTCCCCTATGCCGTTAGGCCCTTTTGAATATATATCATAGAAGGATGCGTTATTTTTACCGGGGTTCGTATAGACAAAGGCATTGCCCCACGCGTCCAGATATTCGCTGTTTTCGTTCACTTCGTCTTTTTTTATCTGCATGTAAGGCCCGCTCCAATCAATGTCCCCAGGGTCTTTGGTAATAGCTTCCACAAGCGTCTTATTATCTGTCCCGGGATAGCTTCCCATGTCTGTCTCATACATGCTTATGGCCGTTTCCAGGCTCGCCATCTGCGCCTTTGTCTTGGTGACTGACCCGCGCTTCCTCGCCTGTTGGGCCCCGCTTATAACCATGCCCCCGAGTATAGCGATAATAGCGATGACAACTAACAGTTCAATTAAAGTAAAACCCCTGTTTTTCATGTTACACCTCTTTCTGCAGAGGGCAGGCTCGCCTGTCCCCTACGCATATTCTTTGGTCTCTCTTAAGACCTCTTCTATGGTCGTAACCCCTTCCATCACTTTTTTAAAACCGTTCTCTCTCAGGGTTTTCATGCCTCCCTCGCATGCCGCGTTCCTTATGGCGGACAGGCTTTCGCGCCTGACCACAAGGTCCCTTATTTTATCATCCACCGTCAGCAGTTCATACAATCCGGTACGGCCTTTATATCCGGAATTGCCGCATTCTTTACAGCCTTCTCCTTTATAAAACTTCATATCTTTTATTTTTTCTTTTGATATACCGAATTCCGACAATTCAAGTTCTGACGGCTTGTATTCTTTTTTGCACTTGGGGCAGATCCTCCTGACAAGCCGCTGGGCAAGCACAGCCCTTACAGTGGAAGTTATCAGGAAAGGCTCGACACCCATGTCCACAAGCCTTGTAACCGCGCCCGGGGAATCGTTCGTATGTAATGTGCTGAACACAAGGTGCCCTGTAAGAGCCGCCTGGATGGCTATTTCCGCTGTTTCAGCGTCCCTTATTTCCCCTACCATTATAATGTCCGGGTCTTGCCTGAGTATATGCCTTAAAGTCCTGGCAAAGGTCAGGTCTATTTTAGTATTAATAGCTACCTGGATAATACCTTCTATATCATATTCGACAGGGTCTTCGGTGGTTATGATCTTATAGTCTATTTTGTTGATCTCCCTCAGGCAAGAATAAAGCGTGGTAGTCTTTCCGCTGCCCGTAGGGCCTGTGGTAAGAAAAATCCCGTTCGGACGTTTTATTATATCCCTGATCTTGGATCTAATGTCTTCGTCCATGCCTATCTGGTCAAGCGATAGATTCACCGCACTTTTATCAAGCACCCTCATGACTATGCTCTCCCCGTAAAGCGTGGGCAAAGTAGAGACCCTGAAATCCACGGATTTCCCCTCTATGTCTATCATGATCCTTCCATCCTGCGGAAGCCTGTTTTCCGCCACATCCAGGTTCGCCATGACCTTTATCCTGGAGCTTATCGCGAGACTAAGGTCCCTGGGAGGATGCGCGGCGTCATAACATATGCCGTCTATCCTGTACCGTATCTTATAATCCTTTTCGAAAGGCTCAAAATGTATATCCGACGCCTTTTCCCTTACCGCGCGCAAAAGGATCATATTAAGGAGTTTTACGACAGGCGCGCACGAAGCTATCTCTTTTAACTTATCCGCGTCATTTTCCGCTTTCGCGCCGGGCACCTTGCATGCGGATTTTTCCGCCTCATTTATGACCTCTCCCAGCGAGTCTTCTTCCTTGCCGTAATGTTCTTCTATAGTTTTTTTGATATCATCTTCTTTGGCGATCACCATTTTCAGGCTTAACCCGGACACAAAACGCAATTCATCCAGGAATTTGACATTCAATGGATCGGACAGCGCCACTACGATGGAATCCTTTTCGGTTCTAATGGGCATTACGCTGTAAAACCTGGCGGTGGAAGCGGAGATTTTGCTTACGGCGTCCTTCTCTATTTTCATTTTGGACAGGTCCACCACTTCCATATTCAACCAGCCCGCCACCGCTGATAACAGCTCCTCTTCTTTTATGTACCCGTTATCTACGACGATCTTGAAAATATTCCTCCCTGTCTTTTTTTCCTCCGCCATGGCGTCATCTATCATCGACTGGGTCAAAAGTTTCTTATCCAGGAGTTTCTTCAATATTAAGTTATACTGCGAGTTATCAGGCATCTTGCGTCACCCTCAATACTTCTTCGATGGTTGTGTAACCGCGCTTTACCTTTTCCATCCCGTCTTCTTTCAGCGTCTTCATCCCGAATTCCCTTGCCTTTTTGGATATGACGCTGCTGGAGTTATTTTCTATTACCAGCTCCCTCATGGCGTCGTTCATTATCAGGAGTTCGTATATCCCCATCCTGCCCCTGAAGCCTGTATTGTTACACTCCTGGCAGCCTTTGCCCCGGTAAAGTTCCAAGTCTTTTGCCTCTTCGGGCGTAATAGAAAGCAAAGATATCTCTTCAGGTGAGGGTTTGTGAGCTTCCCTGCAGGACACACATATGGTTCTCACCAGCCTCTGCGCCAGTATTCCCTGGACGGTAGATGCCACCAGATAAGGTTTTATGCCCATATCCACCAGCCTGGCGACCGCGCCTGAGGCATCGTTTGTGTGAAGCGTGCTGAAAATAAGATGCCCTGTGAGCGCTGACTGAACCGCTATCTCGGCTGTTTCAAGATCCCTTATTTCCCCAACCATTATTATGTCCGGCGCTTGTCTCAGCATCGAGCGCAGGCCATTGGCAAAAGTAAGATTTATCTGGGTTTTTACCTGGACCTGGTTTATGCCGTCCAGCTGGTATTCCACGGGGTCTTCTATCGTAATGACTTTTCTGTCTTTTTGGTTTATGTGGCTCAGGGTAGCGTACAATGTGGTAGTTTTTCCGCTCCCCGTGGGGCCGGTAACCAGGATCATGCCATTGGGCAGGTTTATCAGTTTTTCATAATTCTTCCTGTTTTCGGGCAGAAATCCCATATCGTCCAACCCCACCATAAAACTGCTTTTGTCCAGTATCCTCATTACAACGCTTTCGCCGTATGTCGCCGGCAGGGTAGAGACCCTCAGATCCAATTCCTTGTTCTCCAGTTTAAGCTTTATCCTTCCGTCCTGGGGCAGCCGCTTCTCGGCTATATCCATGCCCGCCATGATCTTCAGCCTGCTTATGATCGAACCCTGCAATCTTTTAGGAGGCCCCTGTATCTCGTGCAATACCCCGTCTATCCTGTACCTGATGCGGAATTTATGCTCCAGCGGCTCTATGTGTATATCGCTTGCCCTTCTTTTCAATGCCTCCTCTATCACCATGTTAACCAGTTTTATGACAGGCGCGTCATCGTCTCCTTTTACGTCTTTTATCGCCTCGGATAACTTATTCAGGTCGGATGTTTCTGTCTGCGCCTTGCCTTTTTGTTTGGACGCGTAGAGCTCAGCCAGGGCTTTATCGACGCCTGCCCGGTCGGCAAGCACCATCTGTATGTCAAGGTTCAGTGTTTTTTCAAAAAAGCCGGCGGCTAAAAAATTAATAGGGTCGTCCGTGGCGAGAAAAAGCGTGCCTGCCTCTATCTTCAGGGGGATTACCCTGTGGCCGGCGGCAAGCCGGCTCGGAACAGTTTCGGTCATTTTCGGGTCTATCTCCCCGGCCTTAATGACAACAGGAAGAATACCTATCTGGGGTATAAGGGTATTCCCTACGGTTTCACTCGCCACAAAACCTGATTTTACCAGTATCTTAACGAGCTTCTCTTTGGTCTTAAGCTGTTCCTCAAGCGCCGCGGCTATCTTATTATCGTCCAAAAGCCCGATATTTTTCACGATCTCTTTTACTATATCGCGGTGTTTTATCATATTATATCTTTGAGCAGCGCCTTTGTCCCTGAAACCGCTTTACGGCAATCGCCATATTCGGGGGAAAGCCTCACAAGCTCCCTGCCTATATACCCTTTGTTTATCCTTATACCCGCCCGGTCTTTCCCGCACACCGTCTTTTTACGGATAAGCTTCAGCCTTTTTACTTTGTGGTACCTTACACCAAAAGAGGTCGTTTCCCTTAATATCACCTCAGCTATTTTTTTTAATTTATCCGGGGGCGTGAGTGCGGTCAACAAAACACCCGGCCTTACCTTTTTCATCTGGACAGGCGTCAGGAAAACTTCCAGCGCGCCGGCGGCGTAAAGTTTTTCGAAAACTGTTTCGTAAACAACAGGGCTCATGTCGTCTATGTTTGTTTCCACGACGTATATAGTGTCTTCTGAAAATTTGTTTTTCATTTGTTTATCAAACTGGCGAAATAGCCCGCGCCAAACCCGTTATCGATATTGACCACGGCAATGCCGGGCGAACAGGAATTCATCATCGTCAAAAGCGGCGCTATGCCTTTAAAACTGGAACCATAACCAACGCTCGTAGGCACCGCTATGACAGGTTTGTTGGTAAGCCCCCCTACCACGCTTCCAAGCGCGCCTTCCATGCCCGCCACCACTATTATAACATTTGCCTTCGATATCTCGGAAATATTATCGAAAAGGCGGTGTATCCCGGCCACGCCCGCGTCATAAATAGTCTTTACCCTGTTACCCATGACTTCCAGAGTAACCCTTGCCTCCTCGGCTACCGGTATATCGCCGGTACCCGCCGTTACTATCAGGACTGTTTTTTTGTTTTTTAACCTGTTCTTTTTCAGGTATATGACCCTGCCCGCCTCGTTATACTTCAGCGCGGGAAATTTTTTCTTTAAAAAATCGTACAGGGGTTTATCGGCCCGCGTGAGCAGTATCGGGCTCTTGTGTTTTATGAGGGCCCCCGTTATTTTATCCAACTGGTCACGGGTCTTATTAGCGCAATAGATGACCTCTCCCATGCTTTTCCGGAAAGCCCTGTGATGATCCAGCCTGGCAAATCCCATATTCTCATACGGAAGGTCCTTGAAAGAGCGGAAAGCGGCGTCCACCGATATCTTTTTGGAATAAAGTTTTTTCAATGTCTTTTTTAAGCGCGCGGAAGAGTTCATCTCGTTACGGCCCGTTATGGTTTTTTGAATATGAAATAAAGAGCTGCCGCTATTATGATGCCCGAATATATATAGAAATCATTGAAATACAAAAAATCCGATATGGCGCTGAAATTGCCGCTGCAATTTTTATCAGGCTTTGCCATGCTTTTTCTGCGGTACGCCTCAAGGTCGTCTATTTTAAACCTGGTGTAAATACCGCCTACTTTGTAAGCGGTAATCCTGCGGCTGGCTGATAAACCTGAGAGTTCATTTTCCGTTATGTCCAGGTATTCCGCCGCTTCCTTCGAGGTCAAAAAACGTTTCATCATCATTGGTTGTCCTCTCCGTCGATAGCGATTTTCCTTAAAAAATATAACGCGGCGAACGCGATAGCCGCTGTTACGCACGCGGCCGTGTAAAACCCGCACCCTACCGCCAATCCTATGCCCGAAACCGTCCAGAGGCTTGCCGCTGTGGTAAGCCCCCTTACAGACTCCCCGGAGCGTATAATGGTCCCGGCTCCCAGGAAACCTATGCCTGTCACCACCCCTGCCGCTATCCTGGCGGGATCAACAGCTACCTTGCCCGTGTAGATATCGAATATATGCATCGAGACCAGCATTATAAGGGCGGAACCCACGCTGACAAGTATGTGCGTCCTGAAACCCGCCATGCGCCTTGAGTGTTTTTCTCTTTCGAAACCTATGACCCCGCCCAGCGCCGCGGCAGCCAACAGCCGCGATACTACTTGAATGTCGGTTAGCATATTCCCCCTCCTTAAATATTCACTGTAATATTCAAAGGCGCTCTCGAGCCTTTTTTATAAAGCCTGTATCCTATACCCGCTGTCATCGCGGCGTTATCCGAGCATAATTTCATCGGAGGAAAATATAATTCAAGGCCTTTATACGCTGCTTCCCTTTGCATCATTTCCCTGAACCTGGAGTTGGCGCTTACCCCTCCGCCGATCACGATAGTCTTTATAGCATACCTTTCCATCGCTTTAACGGAATTCTCCACAATGACCTTCAGCGCCGCCTCCTGGAAACTCGCCGCGATATCGGATATAAGCCGGGCGTTTAATCCGGAGGCACAGGCCTTTACATAATAAAGAACAGCTGTTTTAATCCCGCTGAAGCTGAAATCAAGGCTGTTATTCACGCTTTTACACGTAAACCTTATCGCCCTTGGATTCCCTTGTTTCGCGAGCTTATCTATCACAGGCCCGCCTGGATAACCAAGGCCCAATATCTTGGCGACCTTGTCATACGCCTCGCCGACCGCATCATCTACCGTATCCCCGAGCAATTCAAAACTGTCGAAATCCTTTACCAGGTACAGCCTTGTATGCCCCCCTGAAATAACAAGACCTATGAAAGGGAATCGCGGAGGCTTCTTTGCCATAATGGCGGAATACACATGCGCCTTGAGATGATCGACAGCTATCAAAGGCTTGGACAGGCTATAACTCATTGCCTTGGCGCACGATATCCCGGTTAAAAGCGCGCCTGCCAGGCCAGGCCCGTTTGTCACCGCTATCGCGCCTATGTCTTTTATGCCTATGCCCGGATTTCGCAAAGAACGGTTTATTACCTTATCGATGTTTTCTACGTGGCGCCTGGCGGCTATCTCGGGTATGACACCGCCGTATTTTTTATGATATTTAAGGCTGGATGAAACAACGTTCGATACGATGTCAGTGCCGTTCTTGACGACGCTTGCCGATGTCTCATCACAGGAAGTCTCTATGCCCAGGATCAACATGTTTTATTTCCCGGTATATATGACTATCCCCTTGAGCACGTCCACCGCTCTCAAGAGCTGATTGTCCAATTCTTTTTTCTTTTTATCCTCTGCTTTTTCCTGTTCGGTCTTTTCTTTTTCATTCATCAATTTTTCAAGCAGTTCCACGTCTTTATCGATCTCTTTGTCTTTCTGGGAACGCTCTTCGTAATCGACTATGATATCGGGTACGATGCCTTCGCCGTGGATAGAGCGGCCTTTCGGCGTGAAATATTTGCTCGTGGTAAGCCTTAACGCCGATCCATCCGACATGGGCACTACTGTCTGGACAGAGCCTTTGCCGAAACTTTTTGTGCCGAGGAGCAATGCCCGTTTGTGATCCTGCAAAGCGCCTGCCACGATCTCGGACGCCGACGCGCTGCCGCCGTTTATAAGCACCACTATAGGATATCCGAGATGGTCGTTTTTATTTTTTGATTTGAATTCCATGTTCTGGTTTTCTATCCTGCCCTTGGTACTCACGACTACTTTGCCCTCTTCGAGGAATTTGCCTGCCACGTCAACAGCTACGTCAAGGAGGCCTCCGGGATTATTCCTGAGATCCAGCACCAGCCCTTTTACGCCTTCCCCTTCCAATTTTTTCAGCGCCTCGGACAAGTCTTTAGGGGTGTTCTCCTGGAACTCGGCGAGCCTGATATAAGCGATACCGGACTCTATCATTTCCGCTTTCTTGATACTCGCTATCTTGATTATCGCCCTGGTTATCGTGAATTCCAGCAGTTTTTTGTCGGTCTCCCTCAGGATAATGATATTCACGTCGGTGCCGGGTTTGCCCCTTAATTTTTTGACCGCTTCTATCAACGTGAGGTCCTTGGTAATAGCGCCGTCTATTTTTACTATCCTGTCCCCTGCCTTTAAGCCTGCCTTATGAGCCGGGGTATCATCTATAGGGGATATTATCGTGAGAAGGTCATCTTTCAGGGTAATCTCTATACCTATGCCTCCGAATTCCCCCTCTGTCTCCACCTTCATCTCGTTATAAGTATCCGGATCCATGAACTGGCTATAAGGGTCCAGCGAAGCCAGCATGCCCTTAAGGGCGCCGTAGATCAGGTCTTTTGATTTTTTATCCTCAACATAATCCGTGCGTATAAGGCTCACCGCGTCCGAAAAAAGCTCGAGTTCTTTATAAAGATCATCCTTTTGGCGCTCTTTTGTTTCGGCGCAGCCCGCGTGATAAGCCAATGTGCCTATCGCGAAACCCGCCACAACGATGAAGACGATCAACCTTTTTTTCATTTTGCCGCTCCTTTCAATCTTTCCCTTAATATCCCGTTTATTTTGCCGGGGTTTGCCCTGCCTTTTGTTTTCTGCATAACCTTGCCTACAAGGAACATTATGGCGTTTTCTTTGCCGTTTTTAAAATCCTCCGCCGACTTCAGGTTTTCAGCAATGACCTGATCGATGGTATCTTCCAGCAGGCTGACGTCGGAGATCTGCTCAAGGCCTTTTTCTTTTACCATCTCTTTTGGGTTCTTGCCTGTTTCTATGACTTCTATGAGAAGCGCCTTGGCCGTTTTCCCGGTAATGACTCCCCCGTCTATCATTTTGAGCATATCCGAAAGCTGTTCCGGTTTCAATTTCAAGGCCTTCATCGAAACGTTCTTTTCCTTCATATATGCCGATATGTCGCCCATGAGCCAGTTAACCACTGTTTTCGGGCTATACAATGCCGCGCATTCCTCGAAATAAGCGGCGATATCTTTATCGGAGGCCATTATAGCGGCATCGTAATTAGAAAGGCCATAATCCTTGATAAACCTGTTTTTTTTGGGCTCAGGGAGTTCGGGCATATTTCTTTCGATGCCCTTCAGGAATTCCTCTTCGAAATCAAAAGGCGCCAGGTCAGGCTCAGGAAAATACCTGTAATCATGCGCCTCTTCTTTTGACCTCATGGGTTCTGTGACTCCTTTTTCCGCGTTATAAAGCCTGGTCTCCTGGATAACCCTTCCGCCTTCCTCCAGTAATTCCTCCTGTCGCCGCGCCTCATATTCAAGCGCGCTCTTTACGCCTTTGAACGAGTTCATGTTCTTAATCTCGGTTTTGACACCGAGAGAAGTTTCACCTTTTTTCCTGAGCGAGATATTGGCGTCGCACCTGAGGCTGCCTTCTTCCATGTTACAATCGGAAACATCTATGTATTCCAGGATAGATTTCAGCGCCGTAAGATAGAGATACGCCTCTTCCGGGGAATACATGTCCGGCTCGCTTACTATCTCCAGGAGAGGGACGCCCGAGCGGTTAAAATCCACGAGGCTGGAATCTTTCTGGTGGAAAAGTTTTCCCGTGTCCTCTTCCAGGTGGACCCTTCTTATCTTTATCTTTCTTTCGAATTCCCCGGATACGACACTAAGGAAGCCGTGCTGCGCCAGCGGCTGGTCGAATTGAGAGATCTGGTAGTCCTTGGGCAGGTCCGGATAAAAGTAATTTTTCCTGTCAAACCTTATCTTCCTGGCGATAGCGCAATTCAAGGCTATCGCGACTTTTGCCCCGAGCTCAAGCGCCCTCCTGTTAAGGACAGGCAGGCTGCCGGGAAAGCCCAGGCACACCGGGCACACCTGGGTATTAGGCGCGGAACCAAAACCGGTACTGCAACCGCAGAATACCTTGCTTTTGGTGTTAAGCTGAAGATGGACTTCCAAACCGATAACTGTTTCGTACGACATCAGGGACCCTCCCCAAACCCGCATCGGGGGAGGTTTTAACCTCCCCCGATGCGGGTTTGGGTTTATTTTAATATATTTTCCGGTTTTCTGTTATGCCAGTCTGTGTTCTGCTCATAATTATACGCTACGCGTAAGATCATTTCCTCATCAAAAGGTTTTCCGAGTATCTGCAGGCCTATGGGCAGGTTATTTTTGGTAAACCCGCACGGTATGGATATGCCCGGGATCCCTGCCAGGTTCGCGGAGATCGTAAATATATCCGAAAGATACATCGTAAGAGGGTCGCTTATCTTCTCGCCTATCTTGAATGCCGGCGTAGGCGATGTAGGCGTGACAATGGCGTCAAATTTCCTGAACGCCTCGTCAAAATCCCTCTTTATCAGCGTCCTTACCTTCAGCGCTTTTAAATAGTACGCGTCGTAATAACCGCTCGAAAGCGCGAATGTGCCCAGGATGATCCTGCGTTTTGCCTCATCCCCGAAACCTTGCTCGCGCGTCTTTTTATACATATCGATCATGGATTTCGCGTTTTCCGGCCTCAAACCGTACTGGACACCGTCAAACCTGGCGAGATTCGAACTTGCCTCGGCTGTCGCTACTAAATAATAAACACTCACGGCGTATTCGGTATGGGGCAGGCTTATATCTTCACACACAGCGCCTAATCCTTCGAGTTTTTGCACGGCTGTTTTTATGGAATCCTTGACGTCCTTGTCCATGCCTTCGATAAAATATTCTTTAGGAATGCCTATCTTCAGCCCTTTTATATCTTTTTTTATCTCTGGTACATAGTCATTGACGGCGATATTGGCTGACGTTGAATCCATTTCATCATGGCCGGATATGGCCTTTAATAGGATAGCGGCGTCTTCCACATCTTTTGTGATAGGCCCTATCTGGTCCAGTGAAGAAGCGAACGCTATAAGGCCGTACCTGGAAACCCGTCCGTAAGTAGGCTTCAAGCCCACGACCCCGCATAGAGCGGCAGGCTGCCTTATTGAACCGCCCGTATCGGAACCAAGCGCCAGGATAGCCTCATCCGCGCTGACCGCTGCGGCTGAGCCTCCTGATGAACCGCCCGGGATCCGTTCCGTATCCCACGGGTTCCTGGAAGCGCCGTAGCAGGATGTCTCGGTGGATGACCCGAACGCGAATTCATCCATATTGGTCTTGCCCATCAATATCGCGTCCGCTGCCAGAAGCTTATTGATTACGGTAGCGTTGTAAGGAGGCTTGAATCCTTTGAGGATTTTTGAGGAACATGTGGTAAGCTCGTCTTTGACACAGATATTATCTTTTATGAAAACAGGGATGCCTGATAAAGCTTTTGTAGGGGAGGGTTTAAAACCATCCCCTACGCGTTTAAGCGCCGCGTCTTTATCAAAATGCGCCAGGGCGTTCAGCCGCTTTTCCGTATCCGCTATTCTTTTAATAATACTATTGCATATATCTATAGGCGATATATCTTTCTTATTAAGAAGGTCTATAAGGGCGTGCGCTGTCAGGGTATTTAATTCCATCATGCCTCTGTATCTATGATTTTCGGTACCTTAAAAAGATTATTCTCTCTGGCAGGGGCGTTTTGTATAACCTCGGATACTGGTAAAGATTCTTTTACGACGTCATCCCTGTACACATTTTTCATCTCCAGGACATGGCTAGTGGGCTCAAGATTAGAAGTATCCAGCGTGCCCAGCTTGTCGACATACGCCAATATCCTGTCTAACTGCGCCGTAAAGTGGTCCAATTCCCCGTTTGACAGTTCTATCCTCGCCAGATTGGCCGTATATTTAACGGTATCTCTATTTATAGCCATAATTTAGATTAAAATATCATATATACAGCGTGTTGTCAATGCCAAAGGCGACAAAACTGACAGTGTCACTTTTGTCGCATTAGATGGCGGGAAAGTGTTATAAATTCTTCCAATGAGATTGTTTCGGGACGGCGTGTTGGGGATATGCCTGTTTCAGAAAGCCGCGAGAACGCTTCCTCTTTTGATTTGAACAAGCCGGAAGATGCCAGAGAATTCAGGATAGTCTTTCTCCGTTTTTCAAAAGATGAGCGGATTATCCTAAAAAGCAATCCCTGGTCTATGGAACTGTCGATATTTTGTTCGAACACTATCTTAAGTAAGCACGAATCCACGTCGGGTACTGGAAAAAACGCGCCCCGCGGGATCTTGAACAATATTTCAGGCTTGCCGTAAAACCGGGCATAGCAGGACAACGACCCGTAGTCCTTTGTGCCTGCTGAGGCAACTACCCTTTCCCCGAACTCCAGCTGGACAGTGACATAAGCGGCGCTTATAAAACTCCTGTTATCTATCAGCTTATTTAATATCGGGCTGGATATAGAATAAGGGAGATTTCCGACAACGATAAATTTTGCAGGGACAGAACAATGTTCTGTCCCTGCAAAATCATAATCCAGGATATCGGCGCTTATTATATCCGCGTTGCTGCCCATATTGTTTAAAAGAAAATCGGACAAGCGCTTGTCTTTCTCTACCGCTATCACCTTCCCGGCTTTTTCCACAAGTCCTTCGGTCAAAGCGCCAAGGCCGGGGCCTATCTCCAGGACAGTGTCTTCTTTTCTCAGTCCGGCGGCGCCTATGATTTTATCTTTGATATTACGATCTATGAGGAAATTCTGGCCAAGCCGTTTGGATGGATGGAAATTATATT